>JBLZXS010000061.1:0-10838 GCA_050285325.1 Acinetobacter sp. | reverse complement strand
TTTGCGCCTAATGCACATAATAAATCTAGACAAGACAATGCAGCTGCACCAGCACCTGAAGCGACAATTTTAATCTATTCAATTTTTTTGCCAGTGAGTTGTAAAGCATTGAGTAAAGCTGAACCTACAATGATCGATGTACCGTGTTGATCGTCATGGAACACAGGAATGTTCATGCGTTCACGAAGTTTTTTCTCAATATAGAAACATTCCGGCGCCTTGATATCTTCAAGGTTAATCCCGCCAAATGTAGGTTCTAATGCAGCAACGATATCAACGATTTTGTCTGGATCGTTTTCAGCAATCTCCAGGTCAAATACATCTACGCCTGCGAATTTTTTAAACAGTACGCCTTTACCTTCCATAACGGGTTTAGAGGCTAAAGGACCGATGTTACCAAGACCTAAAACGGCAGTACCATTACTTACAACGGCAACAAGGTTGCCACGTGCAGTATAAAGAGCTGCAGTTGATGGGTCGCGTTCAATCTCTAAACATGGTGCTGCAACACCTGGGGAGTAAGCCAGCGCTAAGTCATGTTGGTTGACCAGCTGTTTGCTTGGCGTAACACTGATTTTTCCTGGGGTTGGATATTCGTGGTAGTACAAAGCTTGCTGTTTTAATGATTGATCGTCCATCTGTATCTCTATTGTTACTTGGGTTGCCCAGCCCGAGCTGGTGGTGGTTTTTTACTTAATTTGATTGAATATACCATTTGTTGCGACCTTAGCACAGTCGCGAATATGCCATTTTTAAGCAAACTGGTATTTAGGCGGATTGACTTATATTAAGAAGGTATAAGTCGGTGTTGTTCGAGGAAGACAGTTGCTTCACTTTCAGGCAAGGGTTTTGAAAACAAGAAGCCTTGGGCAATGTCACATTCCAGATCTTGTAGGTATTGCATTTGTTGTTCTGTTTCAATGCCTTCTGCAACCACGACCATCCCCATGGCTTTACCCATTGCAATCATGGCACTGACAATAGCTTCTTGTTTGTTTTGCCCGATTCTGGACACAAAACTGCGATCTATTTTTAATATATCAATCGGGAAATCAGCAAGATAAGAGAGGGAAGAATAACCTGTTCCAAAATCATCTAGAGAAATATTGATTTTACGTTTCTTGATTTCATCCAGTAAGTTTTTAACGGTGACTGAATTTTCAAGTAACGATGATTCGGTAATTTCCAGTTCCAGGCTACTGCCCGAAATTTTATAGGTTTGAATGGCATGATCGAGGTCTTCAAGTAACTGGCCACGTTGCAGCTGCTGAGCAACAACATTGACCGAGACACATATATTATTAAAGCCTAAGTCATTCCAATTTCTGATTTGTTTAGCAGTTTGTTGGATCACAATTCTGCCAATATCCGAGATTAAACTGGTTTGTTCGGCTAAGGGAATAAACAGGTTGGGTGGAATAATGCCTTTACTTGGATGGTTCCAGCGCACTAGTGCTTCAAAACCATAAATATCCTGGTCGCTAAAATTAATTTTTGGCTGGTAGTAAACAATAAGTTCATTGTTATTAATTGCAAGTCGTAAATCACGTTCCAGATAAATTCCTTGCTCAAGTAGGGCAGTATTTTTATTCGAGTAAAAGCGAATGGTATTGCCACCTAAGCTTTTGGCTTCGGTTAATGCCTGTTCAGCACAATTATTCAGATAATCCAACTGACGTCCATTTTCCGGATAGAAAGCTACGCCCATAGACAGGGTGATAATGTGGTCTTGACCAAAAATATTAAATGGTAATGAAAATGCTTTGCTCATCCGTTCGCAATGTTGCTGAACTGAGGGGCGAATATGTGAAATTTCATAAACAATTGCAAAGTCATCGCCATTTAAATGCGCTACAAATAATGCTTCTGCATTGGTGAGGCGTAATCTTTGAGCCACTTGGCGTAATAGCTCATCACCGCCACTATTACTTAAAAATTCATTCAACGGCCTAAAACGGTCGATATTTAAACGGATCACGGCCAGTTGTTTAATCGAGTCTTTTTGGCTGATTAAATATTGGTGCAATTGATAGTTGTAATAGAAACGATTAGGTAGGTCGGTCAGCGGGTCATAATTTTCTAAATAAGATAAACGTTGTTCTTGCAGTTTGCGTTCCGTTAAATCAGAAACGATACCAATATAATGGGTAACACGGTTTTGTTCATCACTAATGGCATTAATTCGCATCCAAATCGTAAGTTCTTTACCCGAAAGAAATTTTTCGTTGAGCTCGCCATCAAACTCACCCATTTTATGGAGCTGGTCGATAAGGGAGGAATGACTGCTTCTTTGTTGTGATTTGAAATTTGCAGCAATATCAAATAATTGTTTGCCAATAATTTGATCGTGAGTGAAACCGGTTAACTGTTCATAAAATGGATTGACATCGATATAGCAGAGTTTCTCATCTAGAATAAAAATCCCTTCAGCAGCGTGTTGCAGTACATTTGCAGCAAGTTTTAAACGTTCCTGATCAGTACGTTCCTGATGGATATCACGACGAATACCGACCATACGCAATGGCTTCTGGTTATTCGGGTCACGGCTTATGACTCTGCCAATATCATGTACCCATTTCCATTTGCCATTGTTGTGTTGAATTCGATAGGTAGCTTCATAAAGGTCGGTTTGACCACGTAAATTTTGCTTCATCGAATTTTTGAAATGTACCACATCATCGGGGTGAACCAGGTTTTGCAGTTGATGATGATGCTGTTTGGAAGATTTTAAGGTTTTTTGATGCTTAGAATCGGTCACTAAAATTTCCCGATCTTTGATATTCCAATCCCAAGGTCGAAGTCCTGCAATGCCATGTGCCAACATCAAATTTTGTTGCTGATTTTCTAAATCAGTATTCATTTTGGCAATATCAAAAGTTCGCTCTTTGACTTTTTGTTCTAAAAGCTGATTATTGAGTTGTAATTGCATTTCAATATCTTTGGATTTATTGATTTCAGTTTGCAATTGCTGGCATAACTCATCTGTCCAAAGGACTTGTTGTTCGGCATTTTTAACTAAGCGATTATTTTTGGAATACAGGGCTGAAATGCGTTTATGAATACGCGTGGTAGAGTTTGCACACAGTAAAATGACGATCAGGGCAAAATTGAGGGTTAAATGAAATAGGTAATTAGTGGTTTCTGTGACAATAAACTGAGAAGCCAGATAAGGAAAAATTGCCGGAATAAAGGTCAAGCAAAAATAATTAAGCCGTTGGGTTAAAAAAGTGAGGGCAAAGGCCTGACTCACAATCAGTAATAAAGCTGAGAGAATTAAGGCATTTATATGGCTGAAATTAGGGTTAAATAGCGGTAAATAGTAGTAAATCAGACCGATACCTGTAGCAATACAACTTCCTATAGCCACGCATTGAAATTGTAACCAGCGATGAGCACTATTTAGAGTGAAATTATAGGGCTTAAAATAGATGCTGGTGATCAATAAACTTAAACAAATCAACAGTTCGGTCGCAATAAACCAAAGATTGAAATAGAAAGAGGGTTTTGTAAAGTAAAACTGGTAAATACAATAAATATATAAGGAAACGATCAGAATACTGACGAGAAAGAATCGGCTGAGCCGAATCGTATTGGTAATTTGAGCAGCACTCACATGCTGTTTAATATATTCGTCTTGAATATCTGACATAAAAGCAAAAACCTTATTTTTGTTTTGCGATAAATTACTTTTAAATATTAATCGTGTTTAAAAAAACTTAATTATATTTTAAATATACATTTGTAGCTTGAAATCAAGAGTAATAACGTTATTTAAAAAAATCAATCGAATTGGTTGCTATTTATTCAAAATCAGATGAACTATACAGTTACGTTATAATTTAAAATGGATAAAGCAACAATTGGAGCAGTTTCGGTACGTAAAACGCGATTGCCGATACACCAGTTTATGAATCCTGCATTGTTTGATAATTGTATTTCAGCTTCACTGAGTCCCCCTTCAGGACCAATCAATAATGCAATATCAGGGGTAGCATGGGCTAAAACATCAACTTGATCTTTATTGGGTGCAAGTACCAGTTTTGTTGCGGGTAATTCGCTTGCCAGCCAGTCTTGCAAAGAGACGGGTGCCAAGACTTCAGGAACTTTGTTCATGCCACATTGTTCACAAGCAGCGATGGCAATACCTTGCCAGTGATCTATTTTCTTTTGGTCTCGGTCATATTTAAGCCGCATTTCGCAGCGTTCAGAGGTCAGCAGCTGAATTTTGGAAACCCCAAGTTCTGTGGCTTTTTGAATCGCATAGTCCATACGATCCCCTTTACTCATAACTTGACCGAGTAAAGTGGTAAATGCAGGGGTTCGATCATCAGGGTTGAAGGTATCCACCGAAACACTGGCTGATTTTTTTGCAACTTCAACAAGCGTCACGTCATATTCACCACCTTGTCCGTTGAACAAGGTGGCTTTTTCACCGACTTGTGCACGCAATACTTTTACCCAGTGATGAAAAACCGTTTCGGTTAATTCAACATTCATATCAACCGCTAAATCAGCTTCAATATAAAAACGCGGCATTTAAGTATTACTCACAAATCAAATAAAAAATTAAGCTAAACCCAGATCAGTCACGAGTTGACGTGTTGGATCTGTCGTGTTCATGGTATAGAAGTGCAAACTTGGCGCACCGCCTGCAAGCAGACGCTCGCATAATTTCACCACAACTTCATGACCAAAAGCCTTGATGCTGGCAGAGTCATCACCATAAGTGGCCAATTGCTTGCGAATCCAGCGCGGAATTTCAGCGCCCGTACCATCTGCGAAGCGAATCAGATTACTTGCATTGGTAATCGGCATAATGCCTGGAGCAACCGGAATGTTCACACCTTCTTTTTGAATGCGGTCTACAAAATAGAAATACGCATCTGGATTAAAGAAGAACTGGGTTAATGCTGCATTGGCACCGGCATTGGCTTTTTCAACAAAGTGTTGAATGTCTTTATCAAAGCTGTCCGCCTGTGGGTGCATTTCAGGATAAGCAGCCACTTCAATTGTGAAATGATCGCCTGAATGTTCACGGATGAAACGAACCAGATCTTGTGCATAAGGCAATTCGCCTAAACCGACCTGACCTGAAGGCAAGTCACCACGCAGCGCCACAATACGATTGATGCCTTGGGATTTGTACAAATCCAGCAATTCTGCAATACGGGCTTTGTCATCACCGATACAAGACAGGTGAGGGGCAACTGGTGTGCCTTTGCCATTGAAGTCATTGATTGCAGCAAGTGTGCGTTCACGAGTAGAACCACCAGCACCATAAGTTACAGAGAAAAACTCAGGGTTTAGTAGTTGTAATTCTTTATGAACAACACGAAGTTTTTCCGCACCGACATCAGTTTTGGTCGGAAAAAATTCAAACGAAATTGGAACACGTTTGGTCATTTTTCAAATCCTTTTTATAAATACTTTAATTTTTTGAATTCCCTCATCCTAGCCTTCTCCCAGAGGGAGAAGGGACTTTCATTGTGAAAGTTAAAGTCATTTTGACTTGTCCTCTAACTATTTATACAACGAAAGATTCCCTCTCCTGAGCGTGCTTTAAGCATTGCTTTAAAGCTCAGCGCAAGTGAGGGTTAGGGAGAGGTAGTTATAAAAACTTAGTATTTATAAGTCTCAGATTTGAATGGACCTTCAACTTGTACGCCAAGGTAGTTAGCTTGTTCTTGAGTAAGCGTAGTTAATACACCACCAAAACCAGCAACCATTGCTGCAGCAACTTCTTCATCCAATTTCTTAGGAAGGAGTTCTACGCGAATCGCTGCCTGTTTTTGATCTTCAGGAAGATCAGCAAATTTCTCAGCAAACAGGTGCATTTGACCCAATACTTGGTTAGCAAAAGAACCGTCCATTACACGTGATGGGTGACCCGTTGCATTACCTAGGTTAACTAAACGACCTTCAGAAAGAAGAATCAGGTAGTTGTTTTCATCTTCTGAACGATACACTTGGTGTACTTGAGGCTTAACTTCAACCCATTTGTAGCCACGTAAGTAGTTGGTATCGATTTCAGTGTCAAAGTGACCGATGTTACATACCACTGAACCTGCTTTTAATGTATCTAACATTGCAGAGTCACATACGTGGTAATTACCCGTAGTGGTTACAATCAGGTCAGTATTTTGAAGAAGGTCAAGGTTGATGTCTTCTTTCTTGCCAGTTTGCACGCCATTTTTGTATGGAGATACAACTTCGTAACCGTCCATACATGCTTGCATTGCACAGATTGGATCGATTTCAGTTACGCGAACAATCATGCCTTCTTGACGAAGAGACTGAGCAGAACCTTTACCTACGTCACCATAACCAATCACAAGTGCACGACGGCCAGACATCAACATGTCAGTACCGCGTTTGATCGCGTCATTAAGAGAGTGACGGCAACCGTACTTGTTGTCGTTTTTAGATTTTGTTACTGAATCGTTTACGTTGATTGCAGGAACTTTCAAAGTACCGTCACGCAACATTTCATAAAGACGTTGCACACCCGTGGTGGTTTCTTCAGTCACACCGTGGATTTTAGCAATCACTTCAGGGTATTTTTCGTGAACAAGAGCAGTTAAGTCACCGCCATCATCAAGAATCATGTTGGCATCCCAAGGTTTGCCGTTTACATTGATTTGCTGTTCAAGACACCACATGTATTCTTCTTCAGTTTCGCCTTTCCAAGCGAAAACAGGAATACCGCGAGCAGCAATAGCAGCAGCAGCATGGTCTTGAGTAGAGAAGATGTTGCAAGAAGTCCAGCGAACTTCAGCGCCCAATTCAACCAGAGTTTCAATTAAAACCGCAGTCTGAATGGTCATGTGGATACAGCCGAGAATTTTCGCGCCTGCAAGTGGTTTAGCTGCAGCATAACGCTTACGCAAACCCATAAGTGCCGGCATTTCTGCTTCAGCAAGTTTGATTTCTTTACGGCCGTAATCAGCAAGTGAAATATCGGCAACTTTATAATCTGTAAATGAAGCATTAACCGCGTTCATCAGGATCTCCTAGAGAAAAAATAGATTGGATCGTTATGTTCGCGGATGCCGTTTTTGATCAAAACCAGTATTTCACAGAAGCTTTGACCGGATCGTCGAGCCTAGCGATTTCACATTGCTATTTTAAAATGAGCCTGTGAAAAAGTCGCAGCATCCCTCGACTAGCGGGCTATTGTACTTGGAAAAAGCTAAAATTTAAAGATTATCGATCGAGTTTAATTTGCTAGTGAATAATGATTCGGATAAATTCCAGCCAAAATTAGTTACCTCACATATTTGGTGTATGCCTTTATCATTACTCAATTCAATAATAATATTTTCTTCTAGCAGATACTTAATAGCGGCTTTCCACTTAGCTATAGCTCTAGTATTGTCTGTTCTATAATTGAAATTATTCGCGTCAAAGTCCGCTGTTCCGTCAATATATCTAGAGTAACTAATAATTCCATTACCTTGAATTGCATTCAAAAGTAAAGTTTTAGCTTCTTCGGAAAACACATGGTTATTGGTAATTTTTATTTCATTTGGTTTGATTACATCTTTTAAATATTCATTATTTTGAATTTGAAGTGATAAATGATCTTTAATCTTTTGTTTAAAGATAGATTGATCATCATAGAATTCTAATAGTCCGTCTTTAAGCCATATTTGGGTTTGATCTCTTAAAAGCTGTAATTGTTGTAAATCTATATTATCGGGGTAAGGCTTTCTTGAAATATATATCGAAGCTAATTTGTTGTTCTCACAGTGTTTTGAGATTTCTTCTACTGTCCCGCTAACATACTCACCAGTTGGTGAACCTAAGCGAGTCCAGAAAAGACCAATTAAAATATCCGAATCATTAAGAATGCTTTTATTAATGATTTCTTGAGGTCGGCTTCCCATTTGTGGAGCGACATTATTTTCCCAACCAACAGGATTCAGCATTACACCAAATTGTTTTGAGTGAATGGCATTCCATTCATATATTGCATCACGAACAAGTTGTCTTTCTTCTGCCACATCACTCGGTGATGCGATCATTACATTTAAAATTGTAGCTTGATATGCCATTTCTAATTTACTGAAATTTGATTATTTATCTTTAATATATATGAAATTAATATGTTTTCTATGGATTGAGATAATTATTTAATTACGAGTTCAAGCCATTTTGTTTATTATCAGCACAATCATATTTTGGATGAAAATTATGGCTTTAGAAATTCCTGAAGAATTAGCCAATCTGGAAGCAAATGGTGGAATTTTTGCGGTATGGATGTTGCTGCAACATTTAGGTATCGATGCTGATATTCAGCAACTTGTGGATGTATGTGGATATGATGCTGAAAATGGCACGACAACCATCGGTCTAGCTGTTGGATTAAAAAAGTTTGGTTTTAATGTTCAGTTTTATACCGATCATGACCCTGATCTTCAGGAGAGTGAAAAAATCAGTTACCAAGAAGCAGAGCAACTGGGTTTACCTATTCTATCTGCGTTAAATTATCAGCAAATCCAGCAAGCCTTTGATCAAAATAAATTTGTGATTGTCTATTACGACACATTAGAAAATGTGGGTAATCACTCTCTTGTTTATGATGTCAATGAGGATGAAATTTGCTTTTTTGACAGTTTTGATGCGATGCCAGCTTCAGCTTTTGAGCAGCAACGTAAAGCGGAAGGGATTTGCCGACAAGTGATTGTTGTTGAAGCAAATAATTATATCGAAAGTTAATATTTAAAACTGTATAAAACAAAAGCCCAACATTTGATGGGCTTTTTAATCAAATTATTGTTCAGCAGATTGAGCTTTATCATGCCAATAATCGGCTTTTTCATCATCCACATCTACACCCAAGCCGTGTTCATAAATGCAGGCTAAATCACGCATGGCTTGAACTTCACCCAGTTCAGCGGCTTGCTTGACCAATTCAACAGATTTGGTCACATCTTTTTCCACCACATCGCCACGGCGATAAAAATTAGATAACTCTAAAAGAGCAGCTGGATGTTTATGTTTTGCTGCTTGTTCTAACCAGCGGTAAGCATGTTCAAAATAGGTTTTTGCTTCCTTTGGATCATCTTCCAACATGTCTTTTGCATAAAATGCATAACCTTCGCCCAGCCAGTACATGGCTTCAACATGACCCAGTTGAGCGGCTTTAAGTGCCCATTCTTCAGCAAGTGCAACATGTTCATCATCTTCACTTTGCATATAAATTTCAGCAAGCTCAAATTGTGCATCACGATTGCCTGCCATCGCACGGTTAAAAAGTTCGGTAGAAATAGGGAGATCAGACATTCAAAAATCCAAAGCACATAATTGCTATAGCCTAAATGTTTGGCACAAAAAAGCCAATCCGAAGATTGGCTTTTTACACTGTTCAATTTTAGATTAAATAGGTGAACGTGCTGATAATCCAAATCATTGCGGTTGCAATTGCGATCTTCTTAATCCTAGATTCAAAGTAACTTAAACACAATCCGACAAATAAAGCCGAGAAGGTGAGTACTCCTAGCCAATAGCTGATCATGCTACTTACACTACCTTGGAAAATACAAATCACTAAAGCAAGGATCAGCAAACCCCAACCCAAAATACTGGCAAGCCGCGTTTTAGACTCATCAAGCTCACGTCCAAAGATTTGCTTTTGATGTTTAGACATCGAACTGGTTAAGGCAAAAAAAGCCAGACTGCTTAGAGACCAAATCACAAGAAACAAAATCATTGTTCAGACTCCTGTGCAGTAGTTGTCCTTACTTTTTTAACCGGCAGTCCTTTATGATTCTTCACCTTTTTATACGCATAGAAGAATAAAATGGCCAGTAGCCATGCCATTAAATCAAACGATGCAATCATCCATTGGCCATGGTGAATGGTGTTCCAGATCGCTTGACCACCAGTCATAAAATTCAGCACCGGCAATAAGGCAAAAGCGAGAGTTGCAAAAACCAGCTGTTCCATCCAGGCCTGTTTATGATTGCGTAACATGGCATGAAGCAAAGAAATGAGCCATACCATAAAGAATGTACGAATTTCCCAGTTCAAGCGCATTTCCATATCGGCAGGAATAAAACGGTTGGCATAGAAATATGCTGCACAGGCAATCGGTAAACCAATAATGGCTGCAATATTGGTCACTTCAACCACACGGTAGCCAAATGATTTATAACCTTGTTTTTGCTGTTGTGGGGCGCGCTTTACACACCATAAAACCAGACCGGTCACAATCATCAATGTACCGACAATACCTGACAAGAACAGCAACCAACGCAATGCCAAATCTACACCGCGTGCTTCATGTAAGACAGTCAGCACATTGTAAATGCCATTTGAAATTGAAGGATTCAGCAGCTTTGTACTTTCATCGGTGATATTTTTACCGCTTACACCATCAAAATTCAAGGTTTCATAAACATTACGATGTGCCACGCTGACTGCATGTAAGGCGCGGAGTTCAATTTTGGCCTGATCTGTATTGGGGGAAACAATGCTGATGCTAGAAACCGGATTGTTTTTCCATTCTTTATTGGCTTGGGTCAGAATGGGTGTTAAGTCAGTTAGTGGGGCAGAATGACTTTCTGATCTTCTGGAACGACCTTCGCCGTGACCTTGACGTTCAATATTTTCAGCCTTTTCCCGGTTTTCGCCACCTTCACCACGTGTTTGTCGATTCGTAGTCATTTCACCGCGCTGACTAGCTTCACGGTTTTCACCACGACTTTGGCGCTGACCATTTCCAGCCGTTTCTTGATTTTTACTCCCTTTACCCGGTGTCTGATTTTCAGAGTTTTCTTGAATCAGGGCTTTGCGTTGTTCTTGCAGGAATTGACCTCGATTTTCGTAAATCTGGT
>JBLZXS010000060.1:0-3528 GCA_050285325.1 Acinetobacter sp. | reverse complement strand
AGATTATACGAGATACGGCACTGACGGACAGTGAATGGAAAATTGCAATCTTGAGATTGGGTAATATTGCGGGTGCATTTGAACATGCAGTGTTAGGGGAGTTTGTGGCGCCTCTACCTAAAAACATTATCCCTTTAGCCTTACAGGTTGCTGCGAGACAACGAGAATATCTGGAATTGCGTCAGCAAGCGCATACCACAGACCAGACAGTCGAACGCAGTTTTTTACATGTGCTGGATTGCTGTGATGCGATTTTAGCCACTTTGCACTGGCTCAGAACGCAGCAATATGTCTGTGAAGCTTTTAATATCGCAGGACAGAATATGTCTATTCGGACTTTACTGAATGAAATAGCCAAAGTGACGCACACTGAAATTAAAACCGTTGATGCCCCGTTTTATACTGCTGCTGAATTAGATCAAATAGGGGCAAGCTCAGCAAAAGCCCGTGAAATTTTAAAATGGCAACCTACACGTGATATTAATCAAATTATTGGAGATGCCTGGCGGTTTTATCAACAAATCCTAAAAGGACATTAAAAATATATGTAAATAATAATCATTTACATTTGAAAACTGATTGATTAAGATAATTAAATATGCCAAAACTTGATACATTGGTTATAGCTATAAAACTACATGGAAATGAGGAAGATGATGCAAACACGTATTGAACACGACACCATGGGCGATGTTGAAGTTCCAAGTGAAGCAATGTGGGGGGCGCAAACTCAGCGTAGTTTACAAAATTTTAAAATTGGACAGGAACGCTTACCACGTCCAATGATTCGTGCAATGGGTTTGGTTAAAAAAGCCGCCGCGATCACCAATGCCGAGTTAGAGCAAATTCCTCAAGAGTTGTCGCATTATATTGTGAATGCAGCGGAAGAAGTGATTGCCGGAAATTGGGATGCACAGTTTCCCCTGGTGGTGTGGCAAACCGGTTCAGGCACGCAAAGTAATATGAACTGCAACGAAGTGATTGCCAATATTGCCAACCAAAAATTGGGCAATCCTTTAGGTTCACAAAAACCGGTGCATCCCAATGATCATGTCAATCGTGCGCAATCCACCAATGACTCTTTTCCAACCGCTATTCATGTTGCAGCAAGTTTGCAAATCAATGAATTACTCATTCCTGCGGTAACACGTTTACGCGATACACTAGAGGCGAAATCAAACCAATTTTCAGATATCGTTAAAATTGGCCGTACTCATTTACAAGATGCAACGCCGTTAACTTTGGGGCAAGAATTTAGTGGTTATGTATCACAGCTCGACCATGGATTAAAACGATTGCATCAAGCACTTGAGGGCTTATATGAGCTTCCTTTAGGAGGAACAGCGGTCGGGACTGGCTTAAATGCACATCCTGATTATGCAGTAAAAGCCGCGGCACAATTGGCAACTTTAACCGGTTTACCATTTGTGACTGCTCCGAATAAATTTGAAGCTTTAGCAGGGCGTGATGCAGCAGTATTTGCTTCGGGTGCTTTGAAAACTTTAGCCGCAAGTTTAAATAAAATTGCCAATGATATTCGTTGGTTAGCCAGTGGGCCACGTTGTGGTTTTGGTGAAATCCAGATTCCTGAAAATGAACCTGGTTCAAGTATTATGCCAGGCAAGGTCAATCCGACCCAGAGTGAAGCCATGACCATGGTGGTGGCGCAAGTATTAGGTAATGATACAACCATTAATGTCGCAGGGGCTTCGGGCAACTTTGAGCTAAATGTGTTTATGCCGGTGATTGCATTCAATTTGTTGCAATCCATTCAACTATTGGGTGATGCATGCAATAGCTTCAATGATCACTGTGCTATGGGAATTGAACCGAACAGTGAAAAAATTGATTATTTCCTGCATAACTCACTTATGTTGGTCACTGCTTTAAATCCGGTGATTGGCTATGAAAATGCCGCTAAAGTCGCGAAAACGGCTTATAAGGAAGGCAAGACCCTAAAACAGGTGGCGGTTGAATTGAATCTGGTCACTGAAGAACAGTTTGATGCCGTGGTGATTCCTGAAAATATGGTTTCAGCTAACGTGAAATAAGCATCTAGTGGTTTGAACACTGATCTATTGATCATCAGTGGTTTTTATCTGTGGCATATATGCGTACAATATAGCGAGAAATTAACTGCTGATGATTGATTATGCTTGATGTTTATTTAACAGATGTTCAGAAAAAGGTGCAATTTAAGGATTATCCGGGTGAGCATCCTGTTAAATTTATTTTGAATTTTAAAAAGATTTTTCCGAGTGTGATGGAACTGCTTCTTCCGGTACTTCCTGGCGATGAAAATCTGGATGAGATGACCTGGGAATCGACCACAAAAGATTTTGAGTTATTCAAGTTATTACTTAGTGGCTGGGGCGTGATTGAGTTACGTTTAAATGCGATTTCTCAATTTAAAAATAAAAACTATGCCAATCAGTTGGTAAAAACTGCGCAACAAAAGCGTAAAGAGTTCGCTAAAACCCAAAAGACCCTAAAAATAGTTGAATTAGATTATTTGTTTATGCACGAAATTCATGCATTGATTGATGCGGAATTGGTTGAAATTGGTGAGAAATTCTATTTGCCAACATTACGCGATATCTGGAAACATAAAGTATCGGAAAGTGTATTGAATGCCAAATTCTAAAATAGAATGAAATATTGTAAAAATCCTCCAAAAATTGGGGGATTTTTTATGGCTGCTGAATGTATGAAAGATATGTTTGAATTTTATACAAAATGCTATATAAAAAATTAATGATTTAATTATCAATAAAATGTACTAGATATTGGAATTATTATTGCATATGGTATGGCTACAACAAATTTGCATCTGCATGGTTATGAAAGTTGATATTTCATATTTTCTTAACAATATGGCTGCGTTGTTGTAAATCTTCCCGAGGAAATATCAAAGGATTTTATTCAATGTCGAATCAGTTTTTAGATTTAATTAATAAACGTCGTACCATTTATGCAGTGGGTAAAAATGTAGAGCATAGCCCAGAATATTTAACTGAATTGATTCAACATGCTATTAAACAAAGTCCATCATCTTTTAACTCGCAATCTTCACGTGCTGTAATTTTGTTTAATGAGCAGCATGAAAAATTTTGGGGCTTTGTAAAAGAAAAACTTAAATCTTATGCAACAGATGCAGAAGCAGCGGCAAAAACCAGTGCCAAAATGGATAGCTTTGCTGCCGGTGTCGGTACGGTTTTATTTTTTGAAGATATGGACGTGATTAAAGGCTTGCAAGAGCAGTTCCCATCTTATGCGGACAACTTCCCAGTGTGGGCAGAACATTCCACAGCCATTGCACAATTCGCGACTTGGACTGCTTTACATACCGATGGTTTAGGTGCGTCACTGCAGCATTACAATCCAATTGTCGATGAACAGGTACATGCTGAATGGGATATTCCTGCAAGCTGGAAACTCCGTGCACAGCTTGTGTTTGGTTCAGTAGAAGGCGAAGCCAAAGACAAAGCTTATATGGATGATGCAGCTCGTTTTAAAGTGTTTAAATAA
>JBLZXS010000059.1:0-10408 GCA_050285325.1 Acinetobacter sp. | reverse complement strand
TTGCTTGGTTTCTGCACTTTTTTTGCGAAAACCATTCGCCAGTTTTTGTCTAAAACTTAGAGGCATGCTTTTCAGAACACCTAAAAGGAGTGGATTACGAATAATTTTACGGAATTTTTGGTAGGACACGTCATCGGTGCAAAGCAGGTCGCCATGTTCAAGCCGAATATCAAGCTTACCAATCTTTAACTGATCTATATCCGCTAAAAGTGAGCCATTAAACTGCTTTAAAAAACGTTGACCCAGTGCAAAGTCACGGTTACCGACTTGAAAGTAAACATGATTACCGGCTTGGGTAAAGTCTTGCAGAACGCTGACAATTTCATTTAACCATGGGGCAGAGTAGTCATCACCAATCCATGCATTAAACCAGTCGCCCAAGATATACAGTTGGGTATCTTTGTTTTTGTAGTGTTCTAATAAAGCCAAAAACCCCCGAACGAGTCGAGGGTGTTCAGGTGACAAATGTAAATCAGAGATAAACAGATAGGTCACTAATTTTTTTCCTTTTAATCCTCCAGACTCTTCAATTGATGAAGAATCTTTTTCATTACTCCGTTTTAAAGCGATGCTTTAAAACTCATAAAGAATGGGGAGGACGTTTTTTATTCAGAAATGATTTTAGCAGATTCGATTACAACATTTTCTAAAGGAACGTCAGCGTGGTAGCCACGGTTACCGGTACGAACGCCTTTAATTTCGTTAACTACGTCAAGACCTTCAGTCACTTTACCAAATACTGCATAGCCCCAGCCTTGAGCATTTTTGCCAGAGTGGTTCAGGAATGCATTGTTACCCACGTTAATGAAGAACTGAGCAGATGCAGAATGAGGCGCTTGAGTACGTGCCATTGCAATAGTACCCAAATCGTTGGTTAAGCCGTTATCCGCTTCGTTTTCAATCGCGTCACGTGTTGCTTTTTCTTTGAAGTTTTCATCCATGCCACCGCCCTGGATCATGAAACCGTCAATAACACGGTGGAAAATTACGCCATCATAAAAACCATCGCGAACATATTCTAAAAAGTTAGCAACAGTAATCGGTGCTTTTTCAGAGTTTAATTCAAGAACAATACGTCCTTTATTGGTGTTTAATTCGACTTGAGGAAAACTCATTTTATAATCTCCTAATCATGGACAAAAAAGCCATGGGTTTTTGGTTGAGAGAAGCATAAGCAAACTGTAAACTACAAGGCAAGCAAAAACGTTATTTTCTTTGTTAAAATCTGAGAAAAGCGTTTTAATTATCCTATTTTATCTTATAGAAGTGATTTATCAACTATGAAGCCGAATGATGTTGTTTCATCCCTGCCAAATAACCCGACAACTCAAAATCAATCTGTCGATGCTGCGCAGCAAGAACAACAGCCGGGCTTAGACTTTGTACGCCAAGTGATTACTGATGATCTGGCAGCAGGCCGTACCCAACAAGTGGTGACACGTTTTCCGCCAGAACCAAATGGTTATTTACATATTGGTCACGTAAAAGCCATTTGTCTGAATTTTGGTATTGCCCAAGAATTTGATGGCTTGTGTAACCTACGTTTTGACGATACCAATCCAGATGCAGAAGAACAAGAATATGTAGACGGTATTGCCAATGACGTAAAATGGTTGGGTTTTGACTGGAATGGTGAACCTCGCTATGCATCTAGCTATTTTGATCAACTGTACACATGGGCAGTACAACTGATTGAACAAGGCGATGCTTATGTCGATTTGCAAACGCCTGAAGAAATTAAGTTAAACCGTGGTAATTTCGTAGAACCGGGTAAAAATTCACCCTATCGTGATGCTTCAGTAGAAGAAAATCTGGCGCGTTTTGAACAAATGCGTAATGGTGAGCTTGGCGAAGGGCAAGCTGTACTGCGTGCCAAAATTGATATGGCATCTCCAAACGTACATATGCGTGATCCTATTTTGTACCGTGTACTGCATTCTGAACATCACCAGACGGGTGATAAATGGAAAATGTACCCGATGTATGACTATGCACATCCATTATCAGATGCGATTGAAGGCATTACGCACTCATTATGTACTTTGGAATTCCAGGATCACCGCCCATTCTACGACTGGGTGGTGGAAAAAGTTAAATCGCCATCTGTTCCACGTCAGTACGAATCAAGCCGTTTAAATGTCGATTACACCATTACCTCTAAACGTAAATTACGTAAATTGGTTGAAGGCTGTTTTGTTAATGGTTGGGATGACCCACGTATGCCAACCGTAGTCGGTATGCGCCGTCGTGGTTTCACACCTGAAGGTTTGCGCGATTTCTGTAAGCGTGTGGGTGTCTCTAAAGTGGATGGCAGTATTGTTGATGTGGCAATGCTGGAATACTGTATCCGTCAGTCTTTAGAAAATACCGCTGCGCGTGGTATGGCGGTATTAAATCCACTGAAAGTGACTTTGACCAACTTGCCTGAAGATATGGATTTGACGCATGCACGTCACCCGAACGTAGACATGGGCGATCGTATTATTCCTTTATCTCAAGAAATCTACATTGATCGTAAAGACTTTGAAGAAGTACCACCAAAAGGCTTTAAACGTTTAATTCCAGAAGGTGAAGTGCGTTTACGTCACGCTTATGTGATTAAGTGCGATGAAGTGATTAAAGATGAAAATGGTGAAGTGGTTGAATTGAAATGTTCAATTGATCCTGAAACTTTAGGTAAAAACCCTGAAGGCCGTAAAGTGAAAGGCGTGGTTCATTGGGTATCTGCGACTAAAGCTGTGCCTGCTGAAGTTCGTGTTTATGATCGCTTGTTTACGGAAGCTGCACCTGATGCAGATGATGACTTCTTGGCGAACTTGAATCCTGAATCTTTAACTGTACTTCAAGCAATGATTGAACCGGCTTTGGCAGATGCTCAACCAGAAGATCGCTTCCAGTTTGAACGTGAAGGTTATTTCGTGGCAGATCAACATGATCACACAGCAGCAAAACCAGTGTTTAACCGTATTTTGGACTTAAAAGACAGCTTTAAGCCAGGAAAGTAAGCAAGGCATAGTTTTGCTTGGTCTGAAATGATATTTTGAAATATAAAAAAAGCTCAACTTCGGTTGGGCTTTTTTTGTAGCATCCAAGCAAGAATTGGTTCTAACTGTGTATAGTTTATTATGTAATCTTATAAAATTGCTCCCTTTTCCTGCGCTAAAACTCCTAATCAATGAGACAGTATAGAGAACTATCACTGTAAAAAGATGAGGGTAAAAAAATGAATAATGTGGTTATCGAGACACAGATGTTAATTCGAAAACCGGTTGCCGAAGTGTTCAATGCCTTTGTTGATCCAGAAGTTACCCGCAAGTTCTGGTTTACTTCCTCTACGGGACAATTAATGGAAAACAAGAATGTCGATTGGTATTGGGAAAAATATGAAGTGACAACCAGTGTTTTTGTAGAGCAGCTTATTAATAATCAATTAATTCAGATCATGTGGGGCGAGCCAAAATCTACGGTAGATTTTATTTTTGAGAAAATATCCGACAACGAAACCTATCTTAGAATCCGTAACTACGATATTCCTTTAGATGATTCAGAATTAATTGCTTTTGTTATTAAACATACCAATGATTTCACTACGCTTTTAGATGGCTGTAAGGCCTATCTGGAGTATGGTGCACAATTGAACTTGGTCAACGACAGACTTCCACCATTTGATTAAAGGTTTTAAGAAATTTTTTAAAGATAAGCATTTATCAACTGAGCAAAATTATAATGATCATTCTGCTTATTTTTAGACATTTTACGCTTGAATAACACGTGTTAAGTAAAACCGATCTTCGCTTCTTTTTCAGCCTCATTCAGATGGGGCTTTTTTATATTTAAAATCATAAATTGGCTAAACGCAAAATTAAGGATTTTTCTGTTCAGGTTCTTTTAATAATAAAGAGGGCGGCAGACGTTTTTTGGCTTTATCGCGTAATTTTTTCTTGATGTACAACACCAGAGCAAAACAGGTTGTGGTGATGGTCAGCAACATGCTGTTCATATAACTCATGATTGAGCTGACATAGCCAATCGTGGTCAGGCGGTTCATCATGCGAATGACTTGCGGGCTGCTCTCAACCCCGGTAATGGCCCAAGTACATAAATGTTCGCAGTTATTAATAATAAGATGATAATTATTTTCGTTCATACGAGAACGCATACGCCGTACAACTTTACGACCCATAAATTTTGGATTGCTGTAATGTTGAACAATAATGGTTTTGCCGAAACTGAATTTTTCCAGTGAGGTGATTTCAATTGGACGTTTTTTGAATAAATGTGCAAAACCCGAATAATGAATCACCCGGCCACGCCCTGCATAAATACCATGATGGGAATAGCCTAAGTGTTTAACGATAAGATGTGTTCCTAAAGGGAATCGTATTTTTTGCTGCTGCATCCTAGGTTTAATCAATCAAGTTACAAATGTATTTTATTGATATATTTTACTTCTTCTTTATAAAAGAATCGACTGTTTCACCTTGTTTAATGAGTTTTTTATAAGAACGCCATCAGCATATACCAAAATTTAGGACATACAGCGGTCTGCGGAATTAATAAAAATGAAAAATCAATTTTTAATAAAATCTGGTCTTGTTTTCACATTAAGTTTTACTTCAAAAAGTTATGCAGAAATTTATCTTCAGCATTGGCGAAGTGATGTGTTTCAAGCAGATGTTGTACAGATCACTCAGCCTCAAAAGCTGCGCTTATTTTTAAATGATGCCAAGACCAATCAACCGCTGCATACATTCGCTGCAGTTCAGAAGCAATTAAAAACGTGTGAACAGCTATCATTTGCAATGAATGCAGGAATGTATCATGCAGATTATTCTGCAGTCGGTTTGTATATAGAAGCATCACAGCAAAAGCAAAAATTAAATAGGATAAAACAAGGCTTTGGTAATTTTTATATTCAACCGAATGGTGTGCTGGCTTGGAATCAGGATAAAGCCATGATTATGACCACAGCGGATTATTCAAAGCTCAAGTGGAATGCAGATTATGCGACACAATCTGGCCCCATGCTGCTCATCAAGGGAGAAATTAATCCTCAATTTTTACAACATTCAACTTCATTGAAAATTCGTAACGGGGTGGGGATTAAAGATCAAACCCTTTATTTTGTGATTAGTGATAAGGCAGTAAGTTTTTATCAATTTGCACAATTTTTTAAACAAGAATTAAACGTGCAGAATGCATTGTATCTGGATGGATCAATCTCAAGTGCATATATCCCAAAGTTAAAGCGTGCAGATTCAGATTTTAAGCTTGGACCGATGATTGCTTATATAGATCAGCAAAACTGTCAAAAAGACTAACTGTTGAAATATTAAAAGTATCTTGGATCTAATTGACTATTTTGAGCGTCATCCATTTATCTGGAATTATTTTAAGCATAATTTTTATTGACTCAATTTTATCTCGAACGGGGTATAAACCAATATTCCACTTTAAATTCGACTTCTTTCATATTTGTTAATGCCTTCTTTATTTTTCTCCCTGAGCGGAATTGAAATGTATTTCAAGTCTGCACAAGAGAAATAAAAAGGACTGAAGAAAGAAGGCATTAAATCAGACCTTTTATAAGTTAAAAACGATAGCCAATTTTTAAGCCATAGCCTATGGCATGATTATTCTCGAATTCTCCCACTTTAGAAGCTTCCGAAATACCTGGAAGGGGTAAATAATAAGTGCCATCCTGTGCGGTTACATCTCCCAACCAAAAGTATTTAACACCACCCGAAATAAAGTAATCGGGTTCCGGGTTGTACTGCATTGCTAAACCGATAGCCCAATAGCCTTGGGTTGGATTAAGGATTGAAGCCGGATCACCTGTGCCCGAATCCCAACTGATATCAAAAGCGCTAGACCATTGTTGAGACCATTTTTTTGCGACACCGACGGTCGCACTCCATTGATTTTTTTGATAGTCATCCAGATTGAATCCACCACTATAAGTTCCACCACTCATACTAATAGTTGCGAGTTCAGATAAGGCTCCGAATTGAGTGGGACGTATCACAAAGTCTTTCCAGTTGACCCAGCGAATATTGGAGTAAAGCAAAGTACTGACTGTCAAACCGGTTTGAAAATCGAGATTGACAGATTGCGGGGTGGAAATTTTAGTTTTAGCTTCATCGGTAAATAGAAGAGCCGTCCCTAAAATGTTTTCCGCTACATTTATTTTGTGGTCAATTTTAGAGTGATAGGTCAATGCCGCTTTCAAGGCAATATCAGGCACTTGATAAGCGAAACCGGCTAACCAACCGACAGCCGCATCTTCCTTGAAAATAGCGTTATAGCCATTAAATTCTGCATAAACCAAGCCGCGTAGGGAAACATGACCTTTAACGGTTTGATAGGCAGGTCCCGCATACAGGTTAAAATTTTTGAAGGGCTGATAGCCTAAAATCATGCTCAGGTTTTGGGTATCTACATTGACCTGTGTACCTTGTTTGCTGAGCACCGGATCAGAGAAACTGGCATTGTCCTTTACCGGGTACTGTAGGTCTGCACCAAAAGGCTGATCGTATAGGATGCCGAAAGAAAGTTCCGGTTTTAACTGAAGTTTAAGCGCTGCACTATAATACTGAAAATTCTGGCTAATATTATTTGTTGAATAGTCATCCACACCCGAGCTGACGAGTTCTGATCGGCTACCTAAAGTTCGTCCTGAAACTTCAGGGTCGGCTGCGGAAATGGAGGCTTCAAAATAATGCCCCGTCTCGAGAAAAGGCAATAATGATTGTCCGGATTGGTCCATTGCGGCGGCCATGCTGTGACTGGAGATCAGGCTGCATAATATTGCCAGTCTAGGATAATACGATTTCATATATTTTCCTTTTGCTAAGACTAATTTTTTATTTTTAAGGCATTCTTATTTTACTTTTTATAATTTTTCACATATGAGTAAAGCACTTTTAAATACACGGGAACAGAGATTTTTGGATGAAAAGGAAGAAGTATGTTTCTAAGTATTAAAATCGAAGCAGATATGTTTTGGACAGGCAAATAAAAAGGCATTTAGTGAACTAAATGCCTTTGAATTAGACTCTACTATTGGAGTGGTAGATGCTGTAATTCATTTAACTCTTTACGGCTATAACCTCGTGAAGCTAGAACCTTTTTAATTCCAATGATGACATCTTCATCAGTGGCTTTCGCTAAAGCTTGAATCAGTTCTTCATTCGATTTACAAGAGCAATCATTTTCGACACACGAGATTTGATTCTTGTGTTCGTTTTGCTGTTGATTAGCAGAAAACAGCTTTTGCCAAAAACTCATAGAGCCTTCATACACAACTTAACATAGTTCGAAATATATCCAATTTCCTGAATAATACAAGCCTAGGTCAGTGATAAAAACAGCATTTGGACGTGAAATTTTCCGATGATAAGCACTAACTTTAACGATATTATGAGATTTACTATTCAGAATTAGTTATAAACGATTAATTTTAAATGAAATAAAAATGAAGCTCATTGGAGCTTCATTAAAACAAACACACTTACAAACTTAACAATGAAATAAATTGTTTAAATCTTTTCCAGTAATACACCCGATTCTACATGATGGGTATAAGGGAACTGGTCAAACATCGCAAATTTGGTCACTTTATGCGTAGTTGATAAGGTCTTCAAGTTGTCTTCTAGGGTATCAGGATTACATGAGATATAAATGATACGTTCAAAACGTTGAATCAGTTTTAAAGTTTCATCATCAATTCCTGCACGCGGTGGATCAACAAACACAGTGTTGAAGTCATAGCTTGAGATATCAATCTCTGCTTCCTGCAAGCGGCGGAATTCACGTTCACCATTATAGGCTTGGGTGAAATCTTCAGCGGATAAACGTGCCACCTGAATATTGTCAATCTGGTTTTGCTCAATATTCCACTGCGCTGCATAAACAGATGATTTAGCCAGTTCAGTTGCCAGTACGCGATTGAACTTGGTGGACAGCGGCAGGGTGAAGTTACCATTACCACAGTACAATTCAAGTAAGTCTTTATCTGACTGTTCAGCCGCATTGCATGCCCATTCCAGCATTTTTTGGCAGACTTGTGCATTCGGTTGGGTAAAGCTGCTTTCGACTTGCTTGTATTTGTAAGTACGATCAAATACTTGCAGTTCTTCAACCACAAATTCATCGCTTAACACCATTTTTTGACCGCGGCTACGACCAATCAATTTGATATTCAGTTTTTCCGCCAGTTGTTTGGCCAAGCTTTCCCATTCGGCATCCAGCGGGCAACGATAAATCATTGACACCAGCATTTCACCTTTTAAAGTCGCCAGAAAATGAACTTCAAATAAGCGTTTAGACAAGACCGGATTGCTTTTCAGTTCTTGCAGTAAAACAGGCATTAATTGATTAATGCTGCTGTCTGCAATCGGGAATTCGTCAATGCGAATCACTTGTTTCTGGTTATCTTCACTGCGTTCAAACATCGCATAAAACATATCGTCGTCAGTATGCCAAATACGGAATTCTGCGCGCATACGGAAGTTTTGTTCAGGCGACGGAAATACTGCTAAAGAAGGGGGATTAAATTCGGCAAATTGAGCAGAAATACGTGCAATCTTGGCATCAAGTTGTAACTGATAAGCTGAAGTCATATGCAGTAAAAATCACGAACACATTGAAAACAGGGATGGTAACAAAGTTTGAATCAGATGACTAAACTTATTGCCCATTCAGCGTTAGAAATATTATTTGTGCTGAAATTTTAGGTCGATCTTTAGATTACTTATTTTATAGCCATTTAAAGCTTGCCCCATCAATTCAATAAAGCGTCGCTGAGTTTGGGGATTAAATATAAAAAGAAACCAAGCCAACCTGACCAGGGAGCGGTTGACTTGGTAAAGAGGAAAAACATTGAGTTATAGGATTAAGCGCAGAAATTCAGCTTTTAGATTTAGCTTTAAGTTAAGGTCATCAGGCTGGCATTTCCTCCTGCGGCCGCGGTATTGATACTGATCGCGCGCTCAATCACTAAGCGCTCTAATGGAATATCGTGGTCAAGTGGTTGCAAATGGGTGATGCCAATAATCGCACCTGAACGTGCAGCAATCTGATGTTGCAACTTTTGCAGTTGTGCTTGGGTGCCGTGATGTAGCACTGCATCAAAATCATCGGTTGCAATGTTTTGAATCACCATAAAACGCTCGGCAATTTCTTTCGGCATTTTAGAAAGATATTTGAGCACAAAAGTATTTTCAGCCAGAACTACAGGCTGACTGCCCACCGCAAAAATTGCAGCCCATTGCTGAAGCTGATCCTGTTCCTGATCCGCTAAAGAAAGCACACGTTTTCTTGGCAGCACCACATATTGATTACTTTCACCGGTCGGCCCTTGCAATTCATAATGATGGCCAGAGCAAAAAGCAGGGCAAGGCTTCAGATGATATTGAGGAAAAGTTTTTTCAGCCCAGCGATAAAACAGTTCATATAAAGGCTGATGCGTTGGCTGTATTTCTGTTGATTGAGTTGCAAAAGGAGTTGCCAGTTTTTTAGCAGAGCAGTGTTGCATTAAACGGTACAGATAAATTGGACCGCCTGCTTTGGGACCTGTACCGGATAATCCTTCACCGCCGAAGGGCTGAACGCCGACCACTGCACCAACAATATTACGGTTAATGTATAAGTTACCGACTTCGGCATGTGCAATCACGGTTTGAATGGTTTCATCAATACGGGTATGCAGTCCCATGGTGAGGCCATAACCTTTGGCATTGATCTGTTCAAGTAACTGTTCTAATTGACCGTATTTATAGCGAATCACATGCAAGACCGGACCAAAGACTTCACGTTGCAAATCATCCAGATTCGGTAGCTCAATTAAAGTGGGCGGAATAAAAGTGCCTTCGGTTAAAGTCTGATCCTGTGTTGCATTCAGCATCAATTGATGGACAGAATGGCCTTTACTGCGCATCTGATCAATATGCTTTTGAATATTGCTTTGCGCTTCCACATCAATCACAGGGCCGATATCGGTCTTTAACAGGAATGGATTGCCGACACGCAGTTGTTGCATCGCGCCTTTCAGCATATTGATGACACTATCTGCATTATCTTCCTGTACGCAGAGCACACGTAAGGCAGAACAACGTTGACCAGCGCTGTCATAAGCCGAACTCACCACATCTAGAATCACTTGTTCAGTCAATGCGGATGAGTCGACAATCATGGCATTTTGACCGCCCGTTTCCGCAATTAAAGGAATAGGCTGACCAGAATTACTCAGTCTTTGCGCAAGGGTCTTTTGCAAAATTTTGGCTACTTCGGTGGAACCGGTAAACATGATCCCTTGAATACGCACATCACCGCTTAATTGCGCACCGACTGTTTCACCTTGTCCCGGGAGAAGTTGCAGTACATCTTGAGGAATACCGGCTTGCCATAA
>JBLZXS010000058.1:0-2085 GCA_050285325.1 Acinetobacter sp. | reverse complement strand
AAACGTGACCGTACCGGTGCTGCAATCGGTGGCGGTTTAGGTGGTGTAGGTGGTTATACTGTAGGTAAAAGCATGGGTGGTTCAACCGGTGGTTATATCGGTTCTGCTTTAGGTGCTGCAGGCGGTTCGGTGCTGGGTAAAAAAGTATCAGAAGATCGCCGTTATGATGATCGTACAGACCGCCGTTATAATAGTTATAATAACCGTCGCTATAATCGCCGTTAATATTCGGATTAGACTTTATAAAGCACCTTCGGGTGCTTTTTTACTTTTTAATCATGATGATCAGTGATCAATTATGGATAAATCTGGCAGAAAAAAAATACAAATGACGAACAACTCATCCATTTTCATTTCTACATCTTTTATTACATTTAACTCAAGAGATAACAAAAGCTTCCAATAAGGAGTTTGCCATGAAATTTAATTCAATCATTCTTGCTGCTGTAGTGACAAGCTCTGCTTTAACCATGACTACAGCCAATGCAGGCAATACAACAAATACAGCCTTAACTTCTGCTTTAGGTGGTGTCGTAGGTGCTGCAGTTGGTAAACAAATGGGTGGTACCACAGGCGCAATGATTGGTTCCGCTATTGGTGGCGGTGCAGGTGCTGGGGTTGCTGCGAATAAACGTGACCGTACTGGTGCCGTGATTGGTGGTGCATTGGGTGGTGCTGGCGGTTATACCGTAGGTAAAAATATGGGTGGTACCAACGGTGGTTATATTGGCGCTGGTCTAGGTTCTGCCGGTGGTGCAATCTTGGGTAAAAAAGTAAGTGAAGACCGCCGTTATGATGATCGATATGATCGTGATGAGCGTCGCTATAATGATCGTTATGACCGTCGTAATAATAGTTACCGTTATAACGACCGCCATGACAATGGCCGTCATTTAGGCTGGAATAAGCGTCGTTAATTTCAAAGATTCAATTTAAAGCACCTTCGGGTGCTTTTTTTATTTAAGTACTGCAATTACTGAATTCATACTGAGAATGGTAATATATCGAAAAAAAACGATATACAAATTCAGTCAGTCATCGTATGCTTTTCATAGATTCCATCTTTGAGAAAACCAATGCGCTCATTAAAAGACACCCAATTTTCAATTCTTGAACTTGCACCCGTCCGTGATGATAAAAGCATTCAATTTTCACTACATCATGCTTTGGCACTGGCACAAAAAGCCGAACAATTGGGCTATAAACGTCTGTGGCTGGCAGAACACCATAATATGGACGGCATTGCCAGTTCAGCGACTGCTGTTTTACTAGGTTATATTCTAGCCAACACTCATACCTTAAAAGTCGGCTCTGGTGGCATTATGCTGCCCAACCATGCTCCACTGGTCGTTGCAGAGCAATTTGGTACCTTGGCGACCCTTTATCCTGACCGCGTTGAATTGGGTCTTGGTCGGGCACCCGGCACCGATCAGGTGACCATGCGTGCTTTACGTCGCGGTCGTCAAGAAACTGAAGATCAATTTCCACAAGATGTGCTGGAAATCCTGCAATACTTTAAAGAACCTATGCCGCATCAACGTATTGTGGCTACGCCGGGCCAAAACACCCATGTTCCTGTGTGGCTGCTTGGTTCAAGTTTGTTCAGCGCACAACTGGCAGCCAAATTAGGACTTCCCTATTCATTTGCTTCACACTTTGCTCCACGCATGCTGGATCAAGCGATCAAACTGTATAGAGAAAACTTCGAACCGTCTGAATATCTGGCTCGACCTTATGTTTCCATGGGAGTTCCAACGGTAGTCGCTCAGACAGATGAAGAAGCTGAATATTTGGCGACCAGTGCCTATCAACGTGTACTGGGTTTAATGCGTGGACAAAGTTTAAAACTGAAAGCACCTGTTGAAACAATGGAAGGTCTGTGGTCACCGGCGGAAAAACTGTCAGTCGATAACTTCTATGCACTCGCCCAAATCGGCTCAGCAGAGACAGTCAAAGCCGGTTTAGAAAAACTCCTAGAAAAATACAATGTCGATGAATTCATTTTTACCTGTGATATTTACGACACAGATAAACGTATTCAGAACTTTGAATTGTTAATGAATATCAAAAATTCTTAACCGTTTT
>JBLZXS010000057.1:3655-4391 GCA_050285325.1 Acinetobacter sp. | reverse complement strand
TAAAAAACAGGTCTATTGGCCTGTTTTTTATTTCTTTTATTCCGAATAAAATTGATCTATAAATCGAAATAAATGCTTGTCGATAGCCTGAATAACCGTTAAAACAAAACAGTGATTATCTCAAGTATTTAAGGACAATAAAATGAGCCATTCCGTTTATGACATTCCTGTCAAAACTATTCAAGGCAACGAAACCACACTGAACCAATATCAAGGTAAAGTTCTGCTCATTGTAAACACTGCCTCTAAATGTGGTTTAACTCCACAATATGAAGGCTTAGAAAAACTGTATAAGGAAAAGAAAGATCAAGGACTTGAGATTTTAGGTTTTCCAGCCAATAACTTCCTGGCACAAGAACCAGGTTCTGACGAGGAAATTCAAGAATTCTGTTCACTCAATTATCAGGTGGATTTCCCGCTTTTTTCTAAAATTTCGGTTGCTGGCGAAGACAAGCATCCGCTTTATCAAACTTTGACTCAAGCGATTCCAGAACGGTTGGGTGAAGGGCCTTGGTGGAAAGATCTGGTTGATTATGGTTTAACACCGAATCCAAAACCGGAAGTGCTGTGGAACTTTGAAAAATTTCTGATCAACAAAAATGGCGAGGTGGTAGAACGCTTTGCACCGGACATCACCGCAGATGATCCACGTATTGTTGATGCAGTGAATGCCGAACTTGCCAAATAATTTGTAACAACAATGTAAGCATCTACTTACCGTGTAGGTGCTTATTTT
>JBLZXS010000057.1:0-3645 GCA_050285325.1 Acinetobacter sp. | reverse complement strand
TTAAAGTAATGAAAATCCATCTTCCCTACTTCATATTTCATCCTTTATTTTAATTATTCAATAACACGACGTTCACTATCTATCAATGACTTAGGCATAGGATGAACTTATCAACCAACCGCCATATAAACAAGGTGAAGTATGAACACTCTAGTCAAAGCAATTGTTTTATCATTTTCTACTGCTTTAGTTACTGCACCTGCAATGGCTGCCCCACAAGATCATTACGGTCAATCTCATCAAGTTCAAAATCACCATAAAGCACCTGTTCAGCAACATCACCATACTGTCCATAAAAAAGCGGTAAATCCGTCCCATGACTGGAGAGTGGGTCAAAAAGTTCCAAGTCAATACTATGGTCAAAGCTACAAAGTCGATCACAAAAAATTTAAAAAATTGAGCAAACCCGGTAAAAATCAGCAATGGATTAAAGTGAATGGCGATTATGTATTAACCAATGTCATGAGTCATAATATTATTAAAATTATTGCTGGCTAATTCCAACAATCTCGGTGAAAAAAGAGTGCTTCGGTACTCTTTTTTAAAGCCTGCAAATAAATTTGTTATCGCTTTGCAACAATCAGTTTTTTCTCCACATTTCGCCCTTATATTAACAAGCACTGAAGTAAAGATATGAATTGATTATGAAAAAATTCATCCAAAATGTGGTTTCTCCTTTTGTGATGTTTAGTGCGGGTCTATTATTGATTGGTTGCGAACAGGCAAATTCACCTGAGACCAATGAAACCCAAGCCTCTCAATCAAATGAAGTATCTGAACCGGTTTCTGAATCTACCTCAGCGTCAGCAGAAACATCTAAAGCTGAACTGAAAACGGGTAACATGTTTTATATCGTTCGCGACGTTGCAGACATGCAGCTTAAAGCGGGTGATTATGTGGAACAGCTGAAGCAAACCCAAAGTGAGTTGCAAACCGCGATTAATGATAAAGATCAACAGCAGCTGCAAGCAACTGCCAAAAACCTGCAACAGGAACTGACTGGATTTAATCAGGCATTGACTGGCTTGAACCTGAAAAGTCAGGAGATTGATTCGATTCGTCAAAATATTATGCAAGCCAATCAGCAAGTTCTGGCTACCCCATTGTTGAATGGAGATGTCGATTTAAGCCAGGTCGATTTCAAGAAAATTGAAAAACAGATGGGCAGCATCCAGATGGAAATGATCAAACTGGCTGGAATGATCATTCCGCAAGGTCAGGATGAACCAGCACAGAATGACCAAGACCCAAATGAACCAAATCAAGAAAGCTAATATTTCAACCGATTTCGACCCATTCAACACAACTGAATGGGTCTGATCAAATTGATCCTTAAATCAATCCCAATACGACCACCAATTCCCCAATGCCCCATACGCTCAAAAATATCATTAATATTCTCTAGCGGCTCTACACTGACTGGGCTTTCAATTCACATGCAGCAATATCCAGTGCTCCTTTCAGGTCTAAGTACCTGTTCACAGTATAGTCATACCGGCAAGGACTACCCCCCCTGTTTGGACTTCAGTTATTTTTCCGCTAAGATTTAAATTAATAAAATAAGTTGCTTAATCATCGATTGCCAATAAAAAATAATCACTCGACATCAGGATGTGTCTTATGAGCGAATTGCCGATTCTTTCCATCGTTCCGGTAGAATTCCGACTGGATTTAAAAGACCCGTTTTTATTTACTGCCCATCATATTGATCATTTTCCAGCTGCAAATGCCGACATGGGACCGCAAACTGCAGCAAAAGAGAATGAATATAATATGTACTATGGCGAAACCGTTCCCGGTTTCCCTGAACACCCACATACAGGTTTCGAAACCATTACACTGGTCGAGCAAGGAGTGGTTGATCATTTCGATTCACTTGGTAATGGCGGGCGTTATGCCGAAGGTGATGTGCAATGGCTCAGTACCGGGAATGGCATTGAACATTGCGAGATGTTTCCTTTATTGCATGAAAATAAAACCAATCGGTTTGAACTGTTTCAAATCTGGTTTAATTCATCGCCTGAGCAAAAACAGCAAGATCCTGCTTACAAGATGATGTGGCGTGAACAGATTCCCCATGTTTTTTCAGCAGATAATGAGGGTCGCAAATCTGATATTCGGGTCATTTCAGGGCACTTTAAAAATACCGAAGCCCTAAGTCGTCCCGAACATTCGTGGGCCGCCGCTGATCAAAATAAGGTGAATATTTATCTCATCACTTTAGAAGCCTATGCAGAACTCAGCATTCCTGCAACCACGGCAAGTTCAAACCGTTTTGCTTATTTTTATCGGGGTAATCATTTAACAATCGCAGGGCATGAAATTCAGTTTAAACATCTGGTGGAGCTTCAGCCGGATCAAGAAATTTATTTAAAAGCTGGCGGACTGGAAGCTCGTATTCTCTGGTTAGAAGGCAAGCCGATTGGTGAACCTGTAGCCATGCGCGGTCCTTTTGTCTTGAATTCCAATCAAGAGCTGAATGATGCATTTATGCGTTATCGGGAGACTCATTTTGGCGAATGGCCATGGCAGAGCCCTGCCCCAGTTTTTAAACGTGAGCAACCCCGCTTTGCCAGTTATGAAGGGGGAAAACGAGAAGAATACCCCGAATCAGACGATGTATGATTTAATCCAACCTTATTTAAAGATGTAACGCGTATTATGCAACTGATCATTTTTACAGGCGTTCAGGCTTCGGGTAAATCCAGTTTTTATTTACTGAATCTGCATCACAGTCATCTGCGGATTAATCTGGATATGCTAAAAACCCGTTATCGGGAAAATCTAATTTTTGAAGCGTGTTTGGCGGGTCAAGCCAAATGTGTCATTGATAATACCAACCCCACACGTGAAGATCGCGCGCGTTATATTCAGCGAGCACTGGATGCAGGTTTTGAAGTGATTGCTTATTATTTTGAAACCGATTTATCAAGCACTTTAGAGCGTAATAGTTATCGCATCGGTAAAGCCAATATTCCTGAAGTCGGTGTTCGAGCGACTTATAAAAAACTGGAAATGCCAACTTTAGAGGAAGGCTTTACTGAAATTTATGTAGTGAAAATTATCGGCAATGGCGAGTTTTCCATTTTGCCTCTTGCAGGCTAATCTTTTCTGATCAATTGATCTTACTGTTCATGCCAAGCTTTAAATGTCGCCAGCATCGCTTGCTGTTGTTCAGGTTTAGCTAAACGGCTTTCCATTATGGAAAAATCACCTTTATAAGCTGTAGCAACCATGGATTTTGCCAGTTCTTGAATACTTATTCTACCCTGCTGTTTATAAGCTTGAATTTCGTTTGATGTTAAAACCAAGTCCCAGCAAGATACGACTGAACTCATATCTACAGCAATGCTGAGATAATAATGTTCAAGGTCTTGGTAAAGTTCCCAAAAATGCGGTTCGTGTTCAATGAGGTTCATAAGATAAAATTTTTGACTCGAATGAATTTAACTTAGTACAAGATATGCAGGAAATATATCCAACTTTAGATATATCAATTGAGAAACTCATGCTTTTGATTCAGGCATAAAAAAACCACCCTTTCGGGTGGTTTTTCAATCTCGAACCGTCTCTTATTGAGCGCGGTTTTTGATTTTGCGGATGGTTTCCAACTGAGCAGCAGTTTCTGCAAGAGCAGCCAAAGCA
>JBLZXS010000056.1:0-8727 GCA_050285325.1 Acinetobacter sp. | reverse complement strand
GCTGATGGTAGTGTGGGGTTACCCATGTGAGAGTAAGTCATCGCCAGCTCATTATTCCTAAAAGCCCCCTGACTCAAGCGAGTCAGGGGGCTTTTTTTCGGCCTATAAAAACGTTTATTTAATTCTAACCAAAAAATAAAAAATATGACTAAATTTCAGAAATATTTTTAACTAAATATTTTAGGTTATTTCGCTACATTCTGTATTTTCTTTGTTTCGAAATGCAGTTTTAGATTGAATCTATGAAATCTCCCTGTATACCTAATAGGTAATATAAACAGTAAATAACATAGAGGAAAAATTATGACCAATGAAAATAAATTAGACGATACAAAAAATAATACATCTAATGTAAGTAATGACTTAAAGTTCAAAGCGAAAGAAGCGCAACTGCAAGATGACAAAATAATTGATGATCTAAAAATCAAAGCCGCACAAATTAAACTTGAAGGTGAAAAGGCGCTGCATAATTTAAATCAAAAAGCTGAGGCTAAATATACGGAAGGTAAGGTTTCATTTGCTGAAAAGACTAAGGAATCAGAAACCGATAAACCTGATTCAGAAAATAAACTACATGATAAATTGGAGCATTTAAAAACAGAAGCAAGCCATAAATTTGAAGAAGCCAAGTTAAAAGCAACAGAGTTGAAGCAAGAAGCTACAGTTAAGTTTGATGAGCTTAAAGTACAGGCGACTACTAAATTTGATGAGTTAAAGAAAACTGCAACAGATAAACTCAATAAATTTAAAAAAGATGATCCAACTTAAGTTAGCCAAGTATTAATAAAATATTACAGCTAAATATAAATGAGTTTAGCTGTAATAATCAGAAGTATAAATATAAAATGAATGATTAATTGAGCTTTTACGTAACTTGCTATCTTCATAATACAATTATAATAAACACATTATTTAACCAATATAATGATCAAAATTAAGTTATATATGAAATTTATTAATAAATAATAATTAAATTATAGTTGATTCGTGATTTAAGCAGATTTTTAAAATGATGTTTACCCAAGCTGTTCTAGTTCATGCTAGTTGATACTTACATACAAGTGTAGTGGCACAGAGCAGTAAAAGTTTAGAAAATTTGCCTTGAAAATGCAGAGTTAATTTCAAAACCGACTAATCAAGTTGGATTTTTAGCGATCTTCCTAAAGCTGAGATGAACTTTACTTAACCTTCGCTTCATTTAAAGCTAAACTATATCATTCAGCTGTATATCCGTACTTGGAGTAAACTTATGTCGTGGCTTTCTTCGCTTAAATCTGTTTTTTCACCGGCCCAGGAGGTGAAGGAGGAAGAAATCCAGAATGTGCTACAAGGCTATCTATTGCCAAATTCAAAAAATGCACTGAAAGACCGAATTACTCAAGTGAATGTTGAGGGACGAGTATTACAAATCACGATTAATACTTATCCTGAAGAAGCCGATCATTTACAAAAAATTCATGATGACTTGGCGGATGCCTTAGAAAAATGTGGTATTCAAGAACTCAATATGCATGTGATTCAGCAAAAGCATGTACAGGGCGAAAGCTGCTCAAACCATGAGCATGGAAAAGAAGGACATAGTTGTTCAAGCAAGCCACAGTCTGAAAATGCAGCTCCTTCAGCTCAAAAACTTCCCCCAGTAGTTGATGCTTCCGGAAAAACACCACCAGCTGAAACGAAAAATGAGGAAGATCCAAATAATCCACCGATCCAAAAAACAGCACCTCAGCAACGTGATGTACCTAAGCATCCACGTATTCAAAATGTGATCCTGGTTTCATCGGGTAAAGGTGGTGTTGGTAAATCGACAACTACAGTCAATCTTGCACTGGCATTACAAAAAATGGGTTTAAAAGTGGGGGTGTTGGATGCCGATATCTATGGTCCAAGTATTCCCACCATGCTTGGCAATGCTGGGCGAACCCCGATGATCGAAGCAGAAAATTTTGTTCCGATTGATGCCTATGGCATGGCAGTTCTATCTATTGGACATTTAACTGGAGATAACAATACTCCGGTGGCTTGGCGTGGTCCAAAGGCTACGGGTGCATTGATGCAATTGTTTAATCAAACTTTGTGGCCTGACCTAGATGTTTTGATGATTGATATGCCACCTGGGACCGGTGATATTCAGTTAACCCTTGCACAGCGTATTCCTGTGACAGGCGCTGTTATTGTGACTACTCCCCAAAATGTAGCACTTATGGATGCAACCAAAGGTATTGAACTGTTTAACAAGGTTCAAATTCCTGTCATGGGAGTAATTGAAAATATGTCGACCCATATTTGTTCGAACTGTGGGCATGAAGAGCAAATTTTTGGTACGGGTGGCGGTGACAAGTTATCTGAACAGTACCATATTCCTTTATTGGGACGTTTGCCATTAAATGTTCAGATTCGTGAAAATGCAGATGCAGGTAAACCATCGGTGATAGCAGAAGATGATGCAGCTGAAAGCTATATCGCGATTGCACAAAAAATTGCAGATCAATTGTCGAAAGTAGAAAAGCCGCAGAATAGAATTTTCTAATTATTATTCATAATTGCTTAAATGATGTATTTAAAAAGCTCAGCTTTAGCTGGGCTTTTTTATTGTTTAGGATTTTTTTCAGTAAAACTTAAGGAGATAAAGTAATGATAAAATGGCGTGGAGAGCTCAAAAATACTTAATAAAAAGCATGCTGTAAAAAATATTTATTTCAGTAAGAAAACAAGATTAAGCAGCTTTTATAGTCGATCACAGTAGCGATCAGCCGTATTCTGAGATTGTTGTTTTAGGACATGATTTGATTTTTATTTACGGGAACGACGACGTTTATAATGCTGAATAATATTCCAGCGCCAAAATAATCGCGTAATCATAAATAATAGAACAGCAAAAATTAAAGCTTCCAGTACTAAACCGGATAATAAAATTTTAGCTAAACTGAGGTCAATATGTCCTTCACCAAAGTGAGTGATCCAATGACTGATCTGATGCAGAACACCCACTATCATATCTTGGTCGATCATATTGACTTGAAACACTTGAGTACCCAACCAAAAACCAAGATATAAAATGGGAACAAGGGTAAAGGGATTGGTTAGCCAAGCGAGACATAAACTCACAGGTAAGTTGACTTCAAACAGTAAAACCGTCAGAACAATCAAAACACTGTGAAAAGGCAAAGGCAACATGCCCCAAAAGGTACCAATAAAAATAGCTTTGGAAATAGACTTTCTGTTCACATACCACAGCAAAGGATTTAAGGTACGCTGACCAAAAATTTTCATCAGCTTCATCTCCGCGATTTTATGGGGAGAGGGAAGCCATGATTGAAAAAATTGTTTTGCCATAAATATATGATACTTAGATAATAATGTGTTGTGCCTGAATAGACTACTTCAAAGCGGACCAAGTATGACTGAATGATGAAATGAATGCTAAAAAAATATTGTCATTGAAATTATTTTTAACAAATGACTATCTAGTTATCTTGGTAATTAATTGATTAAATATTTGATATATATTAATTATTTTAAATATTTTAAGATTTTTTGAAAAGATATAAAATTGCATATTTGCTAAGTACAATAAACTAATTTACTCTTCGCGCACTCTATAGAGAGGTCGCATATGATTTCATGGATGTTCATCGGTTTAGTGGTCACTATTTTATTGACACCAGGCCCAACAAATACCTTGCTTGCATCATCTGGAATTCAGGTCGGCGTACGCCAGTCATTACGACTTATTCCTGCAGAATCAATTGGTTATTTAATATCCATTACTGTTTGGGGAGTGATAATAGGTACAGTTTCAAGTCAATTTCCTATTCTCCCGATATTTTTGAAGTTATTAAGTGCGCTGTATATTATTTTTTTGGCGATTAAACTTTGGAAAACCGCAGATATTGAAGCGAGCTATAATCTGCCCACCATTGGTGCGCGTGAATTATTTTTTGCAACCTTATTGAATCCTAAGGCCTTACTGTTTGCTTCAGCTATTTTTCCGACTACAGCTTGGTTAACCCTGTATAATTATTTAGTTCATATTGGCATGTTTCTCATTTTAATCGTGCCGATTGCTTTGTTTTGGACTTTTATCGGTTCTATTTTGGCATCGAATAAAGTGCGTTGGTTGAATCAATCCAATTTACAAAAAACGGCCTCTTTGGTTTTAGTCAGTTTCTCTATTCCACTCAGTTATTCTGCTATTTTAAGTCTTTAAAATGAGGCGATGAAAATACGCATTTTGTAAAAAATGACATCATCGCTTGATCATCATTTCCATTACAGGCGATTTCAGTTAAAGTACAGCGCAATAATTGATTTAACTATTTTTGGATTGAAAGAATGGCAATTAAGTCTGATCGTTGGATTCGTGAAATGAGCGAAAATCACGGCATGATTGAACCGTATGCAGAAAACCAAGTGCGTTATGATGAAGCAGGTGAAAAACTCATTTCTTATGGCGTTTCAAGCTATGGTTATGATGTTCGTTGCGCGCGTGAATTCAAAGTATTTACCAATGTCCATTCAGCAATTGTCGATCCCAAAAATTTTGATGATAAAAGCTTTATCGATATTGAATCGGATGTATGCATTATTCCGCCAAATTCATTTGCTTTAGCACGTACAGTTGAATATTTCCGTATTCCACGTAATGTTTTGACCGTATGTTTAGGCAAGTCGACTTACGCGCGTTGCGGTATTATCGTGAATGTGACCCCCCTTGAACCTGAGTGGGAAGGTCATGTCACCCTGGAATTTTCAAATACAACAAATTTGCCTGCGCGTATTTATGCGGGTGAAGGTGTGGCACAAATGTTGTTCTTTGAATCTGATGAAGTATGTGAAACTTCATATAAAGACCGTGGTGGTAAATACCAAGGCCAGACCGGCGTGACACTACCGAAAGCATAATCAGTATAAATAATTAAATAAGCGGATCATTTTGATCCGCTTATTTTTTTGAGATTCATTCATCGGAAACTGGGTTCATTCGACCAGTTTTTTTTGCAATTGGATTAATATTCAGCATAATAAAAAGTTGTACAAACTTGGTAAGAATATTGTTGTAATGACAAATAAATAAAAGAGATATACCAAGCTTAGGATGAATTAAAAATAATGATGCGGAGCATCTGATAAAAAAGGAAGGTCGTGATGACTCAAAGTTGGAATAATGCAAGATTTAAAAAATCTTGTTTGGCGAGTTTAATCGCAGTTTTACTTAGCCCATCAATTTATGCACTTGAATCTTTATCAGATGACCATCTTGCTGAAACAACAGGTGAAGGTATTGGCTTAAGCCTTGAAAATTTCAAAATGGTTTTTCAAGGACCAAGTGACCGTTCAACTGCATTGAATAATAATGCGACGGGTTATTACGACGCTTCGACCGGATCAAGTTATTCACGAGGCATAGCGAATCCTGGGCAGAATGATACAGGTCTTATTCGTATTATTCCCACTGGTGAAAACTACCAACAGCTTTCTGATGCTGCTTGGACAGCGGTGTATCAACCTGCCTATGATGCGCAGTACCAAACGTCTTACAACAATGTATACAGTAGCTCAAAAACCACAGAATTTAACCGCATTCAAAGTACTGAACGTACTGTTGCATATAATGAACTGAACACAGCAAAGCGCACACAATATACGAATTACGAAAAAACTTTTGTTACGGGGACGTTAGCTCAAGAACGATATCAATGGCATTATGACAATGTTTATAATGTAGGATTAAATTGGTTTTTACTTCCAGCTGAGAAAAGAAGTAGATCAGAGGCTGCTGCATTAAATGATTTAAATACTGTCCCAACTTGGATGAGTGCTTTAGCTGCCAAAGTAACCAATATAATTACCAATGAAGCGAATGTCCTCGGTGATACACGAGCAAATAACAAAGCCAACATTTTCGCATTAGAAAAAGTAAAATTAAATACGATTACACAAATTCAAACGGTCGTGAACAATGCGAGCAATATTGCAAACAAAAGAACTAAAGCAGATATTTTCATTTATGGCTTGGCTTTATCCAAAAGTGATGGCTCATTAAGTACGCGTTATAGTAATCAGGGTTTTAACTGGGGCTCGACGGTTAACCCATGGCTATTCCGCGCAGGTACGGAAAAAGTAAGACAATTCAGTGCTGCAGAAAAAGACCTCGGATACATTGCTTTAGAGGCACCATTAGCTACCATAGTAGCAAATGAAGCAGACAATAACATTAAACTGGGCTTCTGGACGGATATTTTTGCGCGTAGTTTTACTTCATCTAATTATGTCGATCCAAAAACTGGAGCACCCAATGTACCAGCAGATCTGCTGGTTTCAGAGCGTTTAAGACTGCAATTTGTTGCCAATGGTTTAAGTCTCAATGGTTCTCAATTCCGCCTGTTTCAAACCTTCACTTCTCCGACAAAGGATTATAATCAAACTTTAGGGTTAGCCAGTCTTATTCGAATTAATACCAATGATACGCCCGAAAATTTAACCACGGCTTCTACGAATCTAGATAGTAAGGGAATTCGTATCAGTACTGCGGCGAAGAGTGATCAATCGGATGGCACTGCCTCAACACCAGCGTTAAATTCGTCTGCCGCACCCACCTTCCACGACTTGGAGGGTATGTATATTTATAGCCCAAATATTAACTTGGTCTTGGGTACGATGGATCAGCCATTTATCGTGGCCTCAGATGGTAATAATATTATTCTGGAAGTCACACGTATTCCAAATGTACCAGAAATTTATAATAAAATTTATCAAAATTATGGACCTACCTTAGGCACAACGTCTTTAAAAGGTTCAACTTGTAATGTTTATCAATGTGGTGAGGCGATCAAAAATGTATCGACTGATGCTTCTGCACTTTATCAAGGTCGTACAGCAACGCACAGCAGTATAGCCATTGGAAGTACCGAACGTATTCCGGGAACCAATCTATTGCGTGCGAAGCAAGATAATAATTCGACCGGTATCATGTTTAAAAATGCCAATGGTGATATTAAAAATTATGGATCTGCTGTTATTGATGGTGTTCTGATTCAACACCTTAAAATTAAAACAACCGGTCTGTAAGGGAGTACAGCAATGCTTAAGAAAATCTCACTTTTTATACTGTTGAGTTCTGCATTTACTGTACATGCAGGTCTTGAAGCCATGAGTCCACAAGAGCTTACAAATGCTGTGGGTCAAGGTGGGGCTGAACTGAGTTGGACTTTATCGTTAAACCATTTATATGCCACAGATATGACGAAAAATTCGATTTCCATCTTGGATGGTAATGGCAATCCAACCACAGTTTATTATTCACTTGATCCAAACGTATGTGGCGCAAACAAACAACTTTGTCGTTTAGCGATTGCACCGAATAATCATGTAGATGCTTTGGGCAATAAAAGATGGTTGGTGTTCAAAGGCATTCAAGGTACCTTGCAAATTGATCAATTTTCTATTGATGCTGTAACAGTCGGCAACAGCAGTAATGCAGCGCAAACCGCTATGCAAGTTACATTTTATGATAATAAGCCATTAAAAATACGTAATTTAGGTTTTAGTACGGTCGGTGTTGAAACGGGTACAGGCACAGGAGCCAATGAAGGCTATGCCAATACATCTACTTATACTACTTATACAGCCAAGACGATTCAAAATGATGGCTCTATTACTAATGTTGAGACGAATGTTCCAACATTTGATAGGAATGCAGAGAAAGGATTCATGGGGCTAAATATGCATGGCAACTTACATATGTCGGGTAATTTAAAAATATTTAGCTATAACTGTACTGGTGGTGTAGGCATTCGCTGCTAGAAGCTTCAGTGCATAATAAGGATATAAATATGATAAAAACGACAATGAAGCTAAATGTGCTGACGGTATGTATATGTCTTGCGCAACAAGGATACGCACTAGAGCAAATTGACGAGAAAGAACTGAGTAATGTGACGGGCCAGGACGGTATTGTAATCACACATGAAGTGTCGCGTGTCAAAATTGAGCAAGCAAATTGGTATGATCCAAATCCGGCAACAAATGTACAAATGGGTTTAGGATTACATAACGTGCAGATTGACGGGGTGAATAATAAGCCTATTATCAGTCAGGTTGAACTTGATGTGGGTGGTGGAACATCTGGGGGTGCAGGGATTCGTCTTGCAGCTAGTGTAGCTCCATTTACAGCAACAGCAGATTTAGTGCTGGTTAAAAATACCTGTAGTACCAATCCATGTCAGCAAGCAGTGACTAGTTTACGTACTCCAGGGGTTAAATCTAATCAAAGTTTAGGTACGCTTGGGATCAGTACATCTACACCACTGAATTTTGTTTTACAAACAACAGGTGGATTGTTTAATAAGTATGCGAAAGCAAGTGTCGATTTTCAATTAAAAAATGCTACGATTAGCCATAAATTAGGCCTTAATAGTCTTATTTTTAATGATTTTAATTTTAATTTTGCTGGTGAAGGCTATATGTACATCGACCAAGACGAAGGGCTTGTGTTAAGTACATATAATGAAAATCAAAATAACTATGTTGATCTAAAACGTGTTACCGATACGACAGATGTTGCTACTGGGCGTACTGATGCAACGAATCCAGGGGTAAATATCGATTTACGTTACAATACTCCGAGCAATGAACGTAAAAACATTATGCGCTTAGGTGCTTCCGGTGCAGTAACGAATGCCAAATTAGCTTTGAATGGCAACCAAACAAAGGTTGCTAATTTTG
>JBLZXS010000055.1:1011-13778 GCA_050285325.1 Acinetobacter sp. | reverse complement strand
CAATCAAATCAGGACTAACAGCACTGTACGTATTGGACAGCAGCTAAAAATTGGTTTGCCGCCTGAAATTGAAGCGAGAGCCAACAGTATTCGACCTGTCGTTGCAAGTCCGCTAAAAACTAAATCTTCATCTAAAAGTACTGATACCTATACAGTGAAACCGGGTGAATCTTTAAATGCGATTGCGAATCGGGTAGGTGTATCGGTTGCTGAACTGGCATCATTAAATGATCTAAATGCACGTGCAGGCTTGCGTGTCGGTCAGCAGATCGTTGTCCCTAAAACAGTGGTTGACTATAAAATCAAACGCGGTGATACCTTGATTGGTCTAGCCAACCGTTATGGTTTAGAGAGTGGTAAACTGGCTGAAATGAACGCGATTCAACCGAATACTCAATTGCGTATTGGTGATGTCATTAAAGTGCCAAACTTATAATTACACGCAAAGACAGGGAGTCATTTTAGATGTCATTTGCTTTAGCAAAACGCTTTGGTTTTGCCTGTGGGGTGAGTCTTGTGACGCAAGGGCTGTGGGCTGCTGTGCAGACCACACCTTATATTGCCATCCATAGCCAGCCGAAATATGCGGGCTTGTCGGTTATGCCTTATGCAAATGCCAAGGCTCCCAAAGGCGGTTATTTAAGTACAGCCAGTAATGGTACATTTGATAACTTAAATAGTATGAATGGCAAAGGCAGTTCAACAGAGGGCGTTGAGCATTTATTTGATTCGCTGATGTCGAGTTCACTGGATGAACCGGGGGTGATGTATCCCTTGCTGGCGGAGAAAGTGACGTATGATCCCAAGCAAACCAAATATGTCATTTTTCATTTAAATCCCAAAGCACGCTTTAGTGATGGCAGTGCAGTGACTGCTGAAGACGTCAAATTCACTTTTGATACTTATCAGACCAAGGCTAATCCGGGCTTGCAAATGTATCTGTCCGATCTGAATAAAACCGAAGTGTTATCCAAATATGCGGTCAAAATGAGCTTCAAGTCTGACAATAACGCTGAAATGCCGCTGATCTTGTCGCAAATGCCCATTTATTCTAAACATGATTGGCAGAACAAAGATTTCACCCGTGTCACCATGCAGCCGATTTTGGGTTCAGGGCCGTATTTGATTGATCGGATTGATGCCGGTCGCAGTATTACTTACAAACGTAACCCGAATTATTGGGGCAAAGATTTACCGGTCAATAAAGGACGTTATAACTTTGATCGTTTAAAGTATGTGTATTACCGCAGTTTGGATATTGCTTTTGAAGGATTTAAGTCCGGTCAATACACCCTGCATGAAGAATTTACTGCACGTAAATGGGTCACTGAATATCATTTTCCTGCGGTAAGAACAGGAATGGTGGTGAAATATAAATTTCAACACCAAAACCCGATTCCGACGCAAAGTTTTGTGTTTAATACCCGCCGTGCGCCTTTTCAAGACATCAAATTTCGCCAAGCCATCACTTATGCCTACGATTTTGAATGGCAAAACAAGGCGCTATTTTATGGACAATATCGACGATTACAGAGTTATTTTGCCAATAGTGAGCTTGAAGCAAAAGGTGTTCCAAGCCCTGCAGAACTGGCAGTTTTAAAACCATATTTAGCCAAACTTCATCCGATTCAACGCCAGGGTGTCCTGAAAGCCTGGAAATATCCAGTGTCTGATGCCAGTGGTTTTAATCGCAATAATCTGCTGATTGCACGCCAACTTTTATTGAAAGCCGGTTATAGCTTTCAAAAGGGCCGATTGCTTGATCCCAAAGGCAAGCCGATTCGAATTGAGTTTTTAATTCATCAAGATGGTTTACAACGCACGCTAATGCCGTTTGTCCGCAATATGAAACGTCTCGGTGTGGATGTGGCCATTCGTCATGTCGACGTGCCACAGTACATTGAACGTATGCGCAGTAAGGACTTTGACATGACCACCAGTGTGATGCCACAGTCGCTTAATCCGGGGAATGAGCAGTCACAGTTCTGGGGCAGTGCATCGGCTGATCAACCCGGCAATTATAATTATGCAGGTATTAAAAATCCGGTGATTGATGCTGTGATTCAGCAGGTGATCCGTGCCCCCAATCGTGAACAGTTGGTGGTCAGAACTAAGGTGCTGGATCGTTTATTACGTGCCGGATATTATCAAATTCCGACCTATGGTAAAGGTGAAAACTGGTTTGCCTACTGGAACATGTATCATCAGCCCAAAGTTAAACCAAAACTTTCAACAGGAATTGACTACTGGTGGAGTGATGCTGCAGAAGCGAAAAAAGTCACCCATTATTTAGGTCAACAATAAGCAATAGCAAAGGCACAAGGAACGTCGTTTCGATGGGCATATATATATTAAAAAGACTGCTGCTGATTATTCCGACACTGTTTTTCATTTTATTGATTAACTTCGTGGTCATTCAAATTGCACCAGGTGGACCGGTCGAGCAAGCTATTCAACAAGCAGAAGCTTTTCAGGGGCTAGGTGCGACTGGGGGTGAAACTGCGACAGCCAAAAGTAATTATCAGGGTGCCAAAGGCTTGAGCGAAGAAATGGTTGAGAAGATTAAAGCGCAATATGGTTTTGATCAGCCTGCACCTGAACGCTTCTGGATGATGCTGAAAAGTTATATCACTTTCGATTTTGGCACCAGTTTTTTTAAAGATAAACCTGTGACCCAACTGCTCTGGGAAAAAATGCCGGTGTCCTTGTCATTAGGATTATGGAGCACTTTGCTGATTTATCTGGTCTCGATTCCCTTAGGCATTAAAAAAGCCCGCCAACATGGCATGTTGTTTGATAAATCTACCTCCATGTTGCTGGCTGTTGGCTATGCGGTGCCTTCTTTTGTCTTTGCCGTGTTGCTGATTGTATTTTTTGCTGGTGGTTCATATTTTCAGTGGTTCCCGCTACAGGGACTGGTTTCAGAAAACTTTAGTGAACTGAGTGTATTAGGAAAAATTAAAGATTATTTCTGGCATATGACTTTGCCTTTGCTGGCGATGGTGATCGGTGGTTTTGCCAGCCTCACCTATTTAACCAAATATTCGTTTATGGAAGAATTAAATAAGCAATATGTCTTGGCGGCGCGCTCTAAAGGTTTAACAGAATCAAGGGTGTTATACGGTCACGTATTCCGTAATGCGATGTTGATTGTAATTGCGGGCTTACCTGAAGCGCTGATTGGTATTTTCTTTGTCGGCAACTTGTTTATTGAAATCATCTTTAATTTGGATGGTTTGGGCTTGCTCGGTTTTGAAGCCATTCAACAGCGTGATTATCCAGTGATTTTTGGAACCTTGTTCCTGTTTACCTTGCTGGGTTTGATTCTGCGTTTAATTAGTGATGTGCTATATCAGGTGATTGACCCGCGTATTAATTTTGATTCGCGAGGTGCAGAATAATGTCACCTTTAATGCATGCGCGCCTGAAACGATTTAAGGAAAATAAACTTGGTTTTGCATGTTTAATTATTTTCACGGTCATTTTTGTATTGTCGCTGGCTTCTGAATTAATTGCCAACGATAAACCGCTGTTAGTGAAATACGATCATTCACTTTATGTGCCGGTTTTAAAATCCTATCCGGAAACTACTTTTGGCGGTGTCTTTGAAACCGAAGCCGATTATAAAGATCCGGTGGTACAGCAACTCATTAACGATAAAGGCTGGGCAGTCTGGCCGCTGATTAAATATTCCTATCAAACGCCTAATCTGGAACTGGCAGTTCCGGTACCTTCTGCACCGACTTCCCAAAACTGGCTAGGCACGGATGATCAGGGGCGTGATGTATTGGCGCGCATTCTTTATGGTTTACGTGTATCGCTGCTGTTTGGTTTTGCATTAACCATTGCTTCAGCCATTCTTGGAATCGCTGTCGGCGCCATTCAGGGCTATTATGGTGGATGGATTGATCTGCTTGGTCAGCGCATCTTGGAAGTATGGGGCGGTCTGCCGATGCTATTCATGGTAATGATTCTGGTCAGCATGTTTACCCCGAATGTGTACTGGCTGTTTCTGATTATGCTGTTATTCGGCTGGACCACCTTGGTGGGGTTGGTTCGTGCTGAATTTTTAAAAGCACGTAATCTGGATTATGTCCGGGCCGCACGCAGTCTGGGTGTGACCGATCGAACCATTATGTCACGCCATATCTTGCCGAATGCCATGAGTTCGAGTTTGTCGCAGTTACCATTTATGTTAACCGCCAATATCACCGCTTTGACCGCATTGGACTTTTTAGGCTACGGCTTACCACCGGATGCTGCATCTTTAGGTGAATTATTATTACAAGGCAAATCTAATTTGAATGCACCGTGGTTGGCACTATCGGGCTTCTTTACCTTGGCGATTGTCCTATCTTTATTGATTTATATTGGGGAGGCGACACGTGATGCATTCGATCCAAGACGCCAATAATCCGCAAGCGCTATTAACTGTGGCGCATCTTAATATTCAGCATCAACTGCAGGTTTTGGTGGATGACCTGAATTTCCAGTTGCATGCAGGTGAAACCATTGCCATTGTCGGTGAAAGTGGTTCAGGTAAATCGATTAGTAGTCTGGCTGTGTTGGGGCTTTTACCGAGCACCTTAAAAATAAAAGGTCAGGCTTGGCTCGGGCAGCAAGATCTGTTGTCACTTAAAACTGAACAGCTCAGACAAATCCGTGGTCATAAAATTGCCATGATTTTTCAGGAACCGATGACCGCTTTAAATCCGTTGCATCGGGTCGAGAAAATTATCGGTGAAACTTTATTGTTGCAAGGCTGGTCAAAGCAAAAGACTCAGGCACGTATTATTGAATTGCTGCAAGATGTTGGTATTCCAGACCCTGAAGATAAATTACGCCGTTATCCGCATGAGCTCTCCGGTGGACAGCGGCAACGGGTAATGATTGCCATGGCATTGGCCTTAGATCCGGACATTTTGATTGCCGATGAGCCAACTACGGCTTTGGATGTGACTTTACAGGCGCAAATATTACATCTGCTTAAATCATTACAGCAAAGCCGAAAGATGGCGATGATCCTGATTAGTCATGACTTGAATTTGGTACGTCGTTATGCCGATCATGTGATTGTGATGAACAAAGGCATGGTGGAAGAACAGGGCAGTGTTGCGGAAATATTTAAAAATCCGAAACAGGCCTATACTCGGGATTTACTGAACCATGATTTTGGTGAAGCCATTCAAATTGCAGAAGCTCCCAATCTATTGGCTTTACACAAGGTTGCGGTGAAGTTTCCAATCAAGCAGGGTTTATTGAATCGGGTCAAAGACTACTTCGTGGCGGTAGAACCCTTGGACTTACAGTTAATGCAAGGTGAGTCGATTGGTATTGTAGGTGAAAGTGGTTCAGGTAAAAGTTCACTGGCTTTGGCGATTACCCGCTTGATTAAAAGTGATGGTGAAATTGTTTTGCTCGGCACAGATTTAAACCGGTGCAATGAAAAGCAGTTACGGCCATTACGTGCCGGATTTCAGATTGTGTTTCAAGACCCGTTTAGCAGTTTAAACCCACGATTGAATGTTGAACAAACCATTGGTGAAGGATTGGGCTTAAAAAAACTGTCAATCGCAGAAATATCACAACGGATTGATGAAGCCCTGGAAAAAGTCGAATTGCCGATCAGCTTTAGAACACGTTATCCACATGAATTGTCAGGCGGACAACGGCAGCGTGTCGCATTGGCACGTGCATTGGTATTACGACCGAAGTTACTGATTCTGGATGAACCGACCTCGGCACTGGATCGCACCACTCAGCGTGCAATCGTGAAGTTGTTAAGACGCTTGCAACAAGAACATCAGATCAGTTATTTGTTTATCAGCCATGACTTGCAAGTGGTCAAAGCCCTGTGTCAGAAAGTGCTGGTGTTACGCCGTGCTCAAGTGATGGAATTTCAAAATACAGAACAGTTGTTTTTAAATCCACAAACTGAATATACCCGTCAATTGATTGAAGCCAGTCAGTACGTATAAATATACTGACAAGTCATATTGTCAGAATTGCCATTGACGGATGGCATAATCAGTTTAGAGTCTTAGCTCTATATAAATACAAACAAATCAGGATTGAGATATGAGTCATCTGGCTGAAGCAACCACGATTCGAAATATCACTTTTAAAAATCGCATTATCAAGGGGGCGATGAGTGAAGCCTTGGCAAATTATCAAGGTCAGCCTGGTCAGTTACATTTGGGCTTATATGAAGCCTGGGCTAAAGGTGGTTTAGGTTGTGCCATTACCGGTAATGTGATGGTGGACTTCCGCGCCAAAAATGAACCGGGCGTGGTCGTCATTGAGTCAGAGCGTGATCTTGCCCAGTTGAAACAATGGGCAGAGGTTGGTAAGCAATATGGCATGGTGCAGCTGATTCAATTGTCTCATCCGGGTCGTCAGTGTCCTAAAGGCTTAAACAAAGAAACCGTGGCGCCATCGGCGGTGCCTTTTAGTCCGATGCTGGCCACTACGTTCGGTACTCCGCGTGAATTAACTCACGATGAAATCTTGGATATTATTCAACGTTTTGCCACTTCTGCCCAAATTTGCGAGAAAGCCGGTTTTGAAGGCGTACAGTTGCATGGGGCGCATGGTTATCTGATCAGCCAGTTTTTATCACCATTGACCAATAAACGTCAGGATCAATGGGGTGGCTCGATTGAAAACCGCATGCGCTTTTTGCTGGAAATTTATAAAGCAGTCCGTGCGGTGACTTCAGAGCAATTTATCATTTCTGTAAAACTGAATTCAGCAGATTTCCAGCGTGGCGGTATTACTGAAGAAGAAGTGGTTACGGTATTTAAAGCGATTGATGAAGCTGGAATCGATTTAATTGAAATTTCAGGTGGAACTTATGAAGCCCCTGCAATGGCGGGCGCTAAAGCAGATAAACGTAAAGTTAGTACTATTGCCCGTGAAGCCTATTTTCTTGATTTTGCCGAGCAGATTCGTAAAGAAGTGAAATGTCATTTAATGGTGACAGGAGGCTTCCGTACAGTTACAGGCATGAATGCGGCACTGGACAGCGGTGCATGTGAATTTATTGGAATTGCACGTCCATTGGCGGTAGAAACCGATTTAACCGACCGTCTGATTGCGGGACAGGACGTGCGTTATGCGGTAGATAAAATCAAAACCGGAATTCCAATGGTCGATAAAATGGCGATTATGGAAATTATCTGGTATGCCGCACAGTTTAAAGATATTGCCCAAGGTAAACGTCCAAATCCGAAACTGTCACCTTTAAAAGTTTTCTTTAAATATGCCAAAGGCAATATCACGGCCATGATTAAAGGACGAGTCAATTCACGTCGTAGTGCTTAACTGGATGAGCATGTTTTAGACCAGTAAATTTGAAACTGCAAAGCAGACCATTGTCCTTTCTCTAATATAACTTGAAAGGCGGGTCTGCTTTTTATGGGATATTTTTAAAGAGTATCATCTTTTTTATAAAAAAATTCAGAGAAAAATGGTGAGAGTTTTACGATCTTGAGAATACAAAATAGAAAGAGGTTTTGGATTTATAATATTTAAAAAAAAAGCCTGATTCATGATGATCAGGCTTTTTTGTTGAGATTTTTCAATCTCGAATATGGCGACCCTACGGGGATTCGAACCCCGGTTACCGCCGTGAAAGGGCGATGTCCTAGGCCTCTAGACGATAGGGTCATCTATATGAATTGGCGTCCCCACGGGGATTCGAACCCCGGTTACCGCCGTGAAAGGGCGATGTCCTAGGCCTCTAGACGATGGGGACGTTTCAGAGGTGGGCGTATAATAGGGTGGATATGACACCCTGTCAAACCTTTTTCCGAGATAATCTTTAAAAATATAATCAAGTGAATAAAAATAAAACAAATAGGTGAAATATACTTTGAAATGGCCTATTTTTTACTTTAAAGCGTCAACAATGCTTTTAATCACAGCGGGATGTTGTAAATAGCCGCTAATGTTATGTGGATTATTGATCAACGTCATAATTGCCTGATTAATAATCGGGGGGTCGAAATCAAAAGGGGCTTTGGATAAGGGGAAGGCTGTTAAAAAGTCTTCAGGTGAATAAAAGTTAAACCAGTCACCCTCTAGTTGGGGTGGTCTGGATATCGGTGTAATGAGTTTTTCCTGAATCACTTTAAAAGCCAGGGGCGAGCCTAAGGTAATAAAACGCTGAATTCTAAAATGGGGGTATTGATGCAACAGGTTATAGGTGATGATTGAACCCAGAGAGTGCGCCACAATAATATGATCTAGCTCCGGACGAAGGTAAGACATGATCCGCTGATGTACTTCAAGCATGAAATCCGGATTGGATAAATATAAATAGGTTTCAATCAGGAATTTATGGATAAATGTTTCATGCAGTTTGGGATAATGATTCAGAAATAGTGCCAGTTCCTTAAATGCATGATCTCTGGTGAGTGCGGTAATCAGGGCCAATCGCTGAGTGAATGATTCAGAGCATTCAGGATTTACACTCGGTAATCTGCTCGCACAAGGATGATGTTCGGGAACAATTGTATTGTTATGCCTTAAATGGAAGGGAAGGTGTAAATGTGCAAGAGATTTTGGTAATAAGGTATTGATATCGAGACTGTTATATAAATGATGTTTGCTGAGTAAATCCCCATAAAAAGGAATGCGGATTTGCAGAGACTCTACACTGATATTGAGTTGAGCATTGTTTAAGCCAGTTTGAAAAGTATTTAGCCAGAGATGCTTTAATGATTTTTGATCATAATTCTGTTGATTCATGCCGTGAATAAAAATGATTTTCATACAGGGTCAGATTTTATAGAGATGTAATTATCTGTCTTGAGCTTAAAAAAAAGAGTGGTACTTGACCACTCCTTTTCTGTGTTAGTTTTGCTTTCGGTAGAAAACAAAGTAACTGAGATAACAAGCTGCAATGAAGATCAGGCACCCAATAAAGCCGGGCAGCATTTCAGGGTCGAAAGCCATACTTATTGCCGTGATAAAACAGAACACAAAACCTAAAATGGGCACAATAGGAAACAAGGGTGCAGCAAAGCCTAAGTCTTTTGCGCTGTGGCCCTGTTTATACCATTGACGACGGAAATTGAACTGGCTTAAACAGATACTCATCCATACAATCACCATCGTGAATGCGGCTACACCCAGTAAGTTCTTAAAGATAGTCTCTGGGGCAAATTGTTCAGACAGTAGACCCGGTAATGCCCCCAGCATGGTGACCACCACGGCTACAAATGGAATACCGCGATGATTCACTTTAGAGAAAACCGCAGGTAATTGTTTTTTATCAGACAACGACCACATCATACGTGATGCAGCAAATAAACCTGAATTTGCCGCCGACAATAATGCCGTGATAATCACAAAACGAATAATGTCTTCAGCGTATGGAATGCCGATATGGGTAAATACAGTAACAAAGGGACTGCTACTGACGCCTTCAGCATTTAGGCCGGCCATTTGATGAGGTAAAAGTGCACTGATGACCACGATGGTACCGACAAAGAAAATCAATAAACGCCAAATAGCTGCATTGATGGCTTTGGGTACATTTTTCGCAGGATCTTTGGTTTCACCGGCTGCAACACCAATCAATTCAGTACCCGAGAAGGCAAAATTGACAATCAGCATGGTTGCGAAAATGGGGAACAAGCCTTGTGGGAACCAACCTTGAGCGGTTAAGTTGCTAAACAAGGGAGCAGATTCATAACCATTAAAGTTTAAAATACCGAAAATAGCCAATAGCCCTAGTAAAATAAAGGCAATAACAGTTAGTACTTTAACTAAAGATAACCAAAATTCAGATTCGGCAAACCATCGGGTTGAACTCATATTTAAGCCGAAAACCACTGCAGCAAAAATAATGGTCCATAACCAGACCGATACGTGAGGGAACCATTCCTGCATTAATAATGCAGCTGCGGTAAATTCTGTACCTAGTGTCGCCGCCCAAGTTAACCAGTAAAGCCAAGTGACGGTATAGCCGGTACCTGGACCAATATAATTTCGAGCATATGAACCAAAAGAGCCTGATTCAGGCATGTGTACGGCAAGTTCGCCTAAGCAAAGCATGACAGCATAGGCAATTAAACCCCCTAACACATAGGAGATGATGGCACCTACAGGCCCCGTTTGTGCAATGACTTCACCCGAACCTAAAAATAAACCTGTTCCGATTGCGCCGCCAAGCGAAATCATCACCAGATGTCGAGTACTCATAGCGCGTTTTAAAGGCGCAGAATTGCCCTGATGCGAAGCATCATTCGGAGTATGAGATGACTGCATAAGAGAAGAATGAAAAAGATAAATGAAGCGAGCTATTGTAGTGAAAAACTACAAATCTGCAATGTAATAATGATGAATATTGAAGCTTGAATGATCGTATAGCACGATATATGGCGACCCTACGGGGATTCGAACCCCGGTTACCGCCGTGAAAGGGCGATGTCCTAGGCCTCTAGACGATAGGGTCGTTAGGAGGTGATGCGTATATTATGGATTTTTCAGGAGGCTGTCAAACCGGTAATGATGTTATTTTTAAAATATTGAATCGATTGGATAAAAAATGACAATTTAAAAACTAAATTGAACGGTAAAAAATTTCAATTAAAAAATGGTCTGAATATTTTCTTACTCTTAAATTTTATTTACTTATAAAAGAGGATGAATTTAGAAGTGATCACAACCCTACAAGTTACCTTTTATGGGGAGGAAGGTTTTTTAAATCATATATTAATAGTCGGGCGTTTGATATTTTTGCGGTTGTTCTTGTGCAGGTATTTGTTTAGGGACGTGAGAGGAGGGCTCTTGGGTTGGCTTTGTATCTTTATTTGCAATATATAAATATAAAGCAGAAGGAAGAATAATCATTAAAATAATAAAAACTTTTTTCAACATGCTTGCAGGTTCATTGATTTTAATGGAATGAAGGTAACATGCGACTCAAGATAAAAAAAGGGCACAGAAGTGCCCAGGAGTTAAACTTTTAAAATTAGAATTTAAAGGTAATGTCGGCAACAAATTGACGGCCGATTTCTGATTTTAATGTGTTGGAATTTAAATTTGAGCTGGTATACGTATTCTTGCGATTGGTTACATTATTAATGGTTAGACCGAAGGTTGCTGTATTGTCTTTTGCAAGATTGAAATCATAGCTGGTTCTCATATCCCATGAAAAGCGGGGTTTAACTTCTAAAATTTCATAAGCGTTAATCATTTCACCTTGGTAATCGACATCTTTCACCATAAGCGCATCTTCATAAGAGGACTTATAACTGAAGAAGTTATTAATCTTTAAAGGGAGTTGATCAAAGCCAATATCCCAACTGATACGCGCTGTCCACGGTTGATTAAAGTTTTCGGCAGGACGATCCGACCAATGAATGATTTTATCGCCATACTGTACTAAGCGATCTTCTTCATTTGGAGTGTTGACTTGGTAACTTTCATGATAATCAATAAAATTCTTTTGAATATCTGTGTAATCAAAACCAATAGCAAACTGATGTGAGGTTGATGATAATTTAAATGGAGACAGATTTTTAAGGGTAAATGTATAGATGTCGGCTTGGCTTTGGCCGTTATTGCCATAAATAAAATAATCCGTGCCTAAAAATGTTTTTCCATTCAGGCTTTGTTCGCTGACATAGCGGTCACGGGTAATTTCATCTCTAGAATTACGGTTGACCCATTTTAGCCCCATTTCCCAGTTTTTAAATTGCGTACTGAGACCAAATAGCATTTCATCAGAATAAGGGGTTTTTAGATCGGCCGAATCATTGCGATAGCCTGAATTTTGTATCTCTTTCCATGTCAAGTTAGACGGGCTTTTGGTTTCACGTTCGATATCATATTTTAAATTTGCAATTTGCTGACGTAATTCGGTGGCCAGTGTTTGTGCACTGTAATATCGATTAAAACCTGTGATCAGTTTTAATGCTTCATTGTTTAGAGGGCGGTAAGTTAAAGCGCTACGGGGAGCAATATTGTATTGACTGCTTAAGGATTCATAATCACTGCGCAGGCCTAAACGCAGGTCTATATTTCCCCATGAAATTTGATCTTGGACATAAGCATGCCAACGATCTTGCTGGGCTTGTGCTGAACCTGCTTTATAAAGCAGACCCTTAAAGAAGTATTGACCCGGTTTGCCATTTAAAGTGGTTGCAGAATCACAAAGGATGTCATCTGGCTGGCATGATTGCCCACTGGTTAAATTGGTACGGCCTGTTGCGTTGTAATTATATAGATCTGCTGGTCTTTCCCAACGGGCATTGTAATGGTCATAACCTGCGCCAAGTGTCCACGTGTGTTGTGTGTGGCTAAAATTGATTGGATCAAAGACCAATTTCAGGCTATAAGAAAGTGAGTCCTGAAGTTGATTTAAACTGCCGGATGTTGCACCTTCACCGATACTGGCAGTGGCTGAACTAGGTTGTTCACTCCAGTCTTTGCTGCCGGGTGCATATTGCCACAAGATGCCTAAATTGTTTTCTGCAACACGCTGACTATCCATGCGCTGATAATTTAATTTTTGAGTAACGATTGCTGTATTTAAATGTGTTTCAATTTCTGCAAACAGTGCTGCCGATTCGGTGTTGGTATTTGCCCCGGAATTTCTTCTCGATTCAATATAGGTTAACGCATCGATATCGCCGTAATCAAAGCCAAACTTGATTTTGTTTTGTGCATTGGGTTGATAGTAGAGGGTTGTACCGGCATTGATATTATTGCGTTCCTGGTTAATTTTTTCAGGAGAGCTTAAGCCGCTTATTACG
>JBLZXS010000055.1:0-1001 GCA_050285325.1 Acinetobacter sp. | reverse complement strand
GGGAATAATGGACTGACGTTTTGAGCCGTATACATTTATGCCTAAATTTTCACTCATACGACCATAAAAATTGGTACTTAAACCTTGTTTCTTAAATTCTTTCTGATTGGCTTGAGTCGGTTCATCAAAGTCTTTGATATCTTCAGACGTGAAGATGTTGTAACGCACCCAATCACTTTCAGTATAGTCATAGGTGATGCTGCCATGAATTTTACCAACTTCGGATGTAGGTGCGCAGGTTTCTGCACGAATAACGCCACCTGTAAATTCACCGTATTCTGCGCTGACATTACTGTCGAAAACTTCTAATTTGCATAATAAATCGGTATTAATCGCCATGCCTTGAGAGCCGCTATCCAGCCCTTGATAACTATCTTTACCGAGTGCGCCGCCCGGATCCATGACATTGCTGTTATTTACGCCGTTCACTAAAAACTTATTTTGATAATATTGCGCACCATTAATTGAAACTTCAGCAGGGCGCAGTTCACCTTGGGTGCGGACAGAACGTTGTTCTCGGTCAAACTGAACATTCGGATTTACTTTTAAAAAATCAGTGATATTTTTCGAACTGTTTGGTGTTTTTTCCAGATCTTCTTTTGTATAGCTTGTGGTTCCCATATCTGCAGTTTTTTCTGCCTGCATCACAATAGGGGTGAGAGGGATAGATTGATTTGTTGGCTCTAAAATTACATTTTTTGAAAAATCATCAGCATGCACAGAAATACTCAGTGCAGTTAATATAGCAAAGCTAAGAGGGGAGTAAGCAAAACGCATAGTTATTGGAAAGTTATGCAAATAGTAATGCGAGAGATTATCATTAGCTTTAATGACTTAATCAATAGAAATGAGAATTATTTTCATTAAAAATTTTAATAGAAGTTAAGATAATCAAGGAGATAGGAAAATTAAGAATACGGCAAAGCTAAACAAGAGAAATTTGTTTTTGGGGATTTAACAGGAGATATAAATAGATGGCGTCCCTACGGGGATTCGAACCC
>JBLZXS010000054.1:0-3355 GCA_050285325.1 Acinetobacter sp. | reverse complement strand
GAAGTACAAGGTCAATCCGAGTACATCGACAACACTGTAAATGACAAAAACTTTACTGGTGCTGTACAAGGTACTTACTACCTTAAAGATGTTGATTCTTCAAAAGGTCCATTAGCTGAAGCAGCTTTCTTAAACCAAGCGTCTAACGTATCTGTAGCTTATAACTATGGTGAATACGATGTTGATGTAGAAAACTCTGATTTTGTTTCTCACACTATTGGTGCTAAAGCTGAAGCTTATGTTCCAACTAAAGTTGTTCCTGTATATGCTAGCGCTTCTTATAGCAATACAATTACTGACAACAAAGATGGCAATGCAGACGATCATGGCGACCGTTATGCAGTAGAACTTGGTGCCGTTGTAATCCCTAACTTCTTAATTGCTCTTGGTTACACTAGCGTGCAAAACCAAGTTGCTTATGATGCATTCAATATTGTTGCAAATGGTGTTGTGAAAGCTGCTCAGGACGCTCAAGTGATCGGTCGTGATCAAGATGCGTTCACTGCCCGCACTAAATATGTTGGCCCAATCGACGGTACTAACATGGCGATCGGTTTCGAAGCTAACGGTATAATGGCTGAACACAATGCTTTCGGTTTCAAAACTGACCTGTTCTTAAATCCTCAATTAAGCGTGGGTGCCTCTTATGCAGAAGCTCGCGGTGCTGCAAATGCTAAGGCTTGGGGTGCAAACGTAAATTACTTCATCACTCCTGCAGTAGCTGTAGGTGCTGACTATGTAAATGCGAATGCTGAAAACGGCAAGAAAAACGACACTCAAACTGTTGGCGTAAATGCTAAATTCCGTTTCTAATTAAACATTAGAAAAAGAATTCAAAAAAGGACGCTTTATGCGTCCTTTTTATTTTCTGGATTTATTCAGATGTTCGAACCAAACTTAAAAAATGTAAATGGCGTTCATATTGATCAATAATATCTTGTAATAGATCATCTGAAGTCCAATCCATCACATCATAGTTCTGACCACCTTCTCTTAAAAAGACTTCCGCTTGATAATAGATCATTTCATTCGCGGTCATTTCTGGCATAAAGCTCGGTGGAACCGTTTCTCGTGTCACTACTTGGTAGATGAAATTAATTTCATCATGATGATCGACTCTCAATTCCAAACCATCAGCAATCGAAAGGATGTTCACCGTCAACTTACGCCGTTGAAATTCCTTTTGCACGCTTTGAAAAGCCTTGGATACCTCAGTTTCAATATACTGTTTCACCTCCGCTTCAGTATGCGGATAATGCATAATCAGCCCCAGACGTTGTTGCCAACTGCGTGGGTTTTGAATCGCTCGTGGGGTAATCCGCGCCTCTTGCAATGCATTCATTTTGGTGATGTCTAAGCGTAAAGCTTTTAATAACCCCCAACAGATCAGTAGCATAATGAAAGTGAACGGCAAAGCGCTCATCATGGTGGCTGACTGTAATGCACCCAGCCCACCCACCAACAGTAGCACAATCGCCAGTAATGCCATCAGTACAGTCCAAAACAGTCGCTGCCAGGCCGGAGAGTTTTCAGATTTTGCGGTTAAATAATCGGTTACCAGTGCACCCGAATCCGCAGAAGTCACAAAAAATAGCATCACTAAAAACGTTGCCAGCAAACTCATGACACTAGAAAAAGGCAAGCTGTGTAAGAACTCGAATAGCGCAACCGATGAATCGCGTTGTACCGCCAGAACCAGCGCATGATTCGCTTCATGCAAAATGCTATATAACGCGGCATTCCCCATAAAGCCCATCCAGATCAGGGTGAAGCCCGTCGGAATCAGCAAGACCCCCACAATAAATTCGCGAATACTGCGGCCTTTGGATACCCGGGCAATAAACATCCCCACAAATGGCGACCATGAAATCCACCAGGCCCAGTACATAATGGTCCAGCCGCCAATCCAGCCATTGGGTTGATAGGCATATAAATTAAAGGTCATCGTAAATAAATTCGAGATGTATTGCCCGGCATTTTGAATGGTGGTTTGCAGTAAATAAACCGAAGAGCTGGCGAAAAATACGAACAGTAATAAAATCAGTGCCAGAATCAAATTTAATTCAGACAGCCGTTTAATGCCTTTATCCAATCCAAAAAATACCGAAATGGACGCCATGGCACTGACCACAATAATCAGGACAACTTGCGTACCGGCTGATTGCTGGATTCCAAACAGATAATTCAATCCCGAATTGATTTGGGTGACCCCAAACCCCAAAGTGGTAGCCACACCAAATACGGTACCAATGGTGGCAAAGGTATCTACTGCATCACCAATCGGACCATAAATTTTCTGGCCAATCATCGGATATAACGCAGAACGAATTTTCAGCGGCAAATTGTGCCGATAAGCAAAATAAGCCAGTGCTAGACCCACGACGGTATAAATCGCCCAGGCATGCAAGCCCCAGTGAAAGAAAGTCACCCGCATGGCTTGTTGAGCTGATTGAATCGTTTCAGCCGGACCTGTCGGGGGTGAAACATAATGCATGACTGGTTCGGCAACACCAAAGAACATCAGCCCGATCCCCATGCCTGCGGTAAATAACATGGCAAACCATGAAGCATTACTATAGCTGGGCTGGCTATGGTCAGGACCGAGTTTAATTTTGCCCATGTCCGATAGTGCGATATAAATCAGTAAAATAAGAAATATCGCGACCGATAAAACATAGAACCAGCTAAAAGAATCGGTGACCCATTGATTAAGCTGTTTGGTAATCAGATCAAACGAATTCGGTGCTAAGACCACTATTGCAAGGAAGATGACAATAATAGCGACCGTACTTAAAAACACATTTGGATTGACGTTGGCAAACCAGGATGAATTTTTGGAAGGCATATATCCTCCATTTTATATTTTAATTAACGTGACAGACCAACCTGGTCAAATAAAGCATTTATCGAAGATAAATAAAAGACGAGTTAAGTAGAACTAAAAAAACTCGAAAGCATCATAAATTAATGATACGAACAAAGCAGTTACATTCCTGTAACATATTCAAAAATCGATTCTATTTTTTAGTTTTATCACGATTGGGTAAATGCGCAATATATTGCAGGGCAATTAAGCGTGACACAATCAAAGCTAAGTACATTACCCCGCAAAACATTTGTAGCATTGCCAGCACACGTGCAGGGGCACTCATGGGCATTAAGTCAGATAACCCCGTTGCTGACTGCAAACTAAAACTTAAAAACAGTAAGTCTAGCCAGGTCTGTAAACCGGTGATATTGGGATTTTGAAAGCTCCCCGGTACCAAAATTTGGCAAATGTTATATAAAAATGCAAAGCCCCAAGCAATCAGGGTAAATACCGCACCCGCAGCAAACAGTTCATCTCTAGTTAAAT
>JBLZXS010000053.1:0-19988 GCA_050285325.1 Acinetobacter sp. | reverse complement strand
AACTGTTATATAAATGAATTACTATTTTAATTAACAAGTGTCGAAATCGTTATGGCATTAAATTTCAAAGTTAAGCTATTCGAAAAATACTGTTTAATTTGACTTCATTAATTTTAATAAATTTATATTATTTATAATTTATGTGATTAGTATTTCATATGTAAATTCATTGCATATAACCATAAGAATTGTGGGAGAAGGTCAAAATTAATAATATCCTATTTAACATAATATACATTATACGAAATAATTTTGTTAGAACCCATTTAAAGTGTCTGTATTCTCACCAATAAAAATGTCTGGTCTATGATGCGCATCAACATCATGGACTGGATATAAACTTGAGATGCTGATCACTATGTCTGACAAGGAAATACAACGTCTTGCAGTCCTGCAAGATGTTCGAGATCAACGTATTACACAAGTCCGTGCTGCTGAAATTCTGAATCTTTCAATCCGTCAAATTACCCGGTTATTGCAGAAGCTCAATCAAGACGGTGTTTCAGGCCTGGCGCATGCCAGTCGTGGTCAACCGGGTCATCGTCGCCATGATGAAGCCGTAAAGTCTGAATGCCTTTCCCTTATTTCTGAACATCTTCTTGGTTTTGGTCCTACATTGGCCCATGAGAAGCTCAGCAGCATATTTGGGCTGAATATTCCGGTAGAAACGGTTCGTCGCTGGATGACTGCCAATGAGCTCTGGATTCCGCGATCCAAACGCCTGAAACGTCCATATCAGCCTAGATATAACCGGGATTGCTTCGGTGAGCTGATCCAGATCGATGGTTCATATCATGACTGGTTTGAAGGACGTGCCGCCAAATGCTGTTTGCTGGTTTATATCGATGACGCGACTGGAAAGCTGTTGCATCTGCGCTTTTGTGAGGCTGAAACGACCTTTGACTATATGCTTTCGACCAGAGCCTACATTGAGCAATACGGCAAACCGCTGGCCTTTTATAGCGACAAACATTCAGTATTCAGAGTGAACCAGAAATCCAGTCAGGACAGCCAGATCACGCAATTTGGCCGGATTCTGAATGAGTTAAACATTGATATTATCTTTGCCAACTCACCCCAAGCCAAAGGTCGAGTGGAACGTGCTAACAGGACACTTCAGGATCGTCTGATCAAAGAGATGCGTCTGGAAGGCATCAGTTCGATTGCCGAAGCCAATGCCTGGCTACCCTGCTTCATTGAGCAGTTCAATCAGAAGTTCGCCAAGTGTGCGAGAAATTCCAAGAACTTACATCGCCCTTTAACAGAGTCTGATGCTGAGCTGGAGGATATATTCACCTGGCAGGAACCGCGTAAGGTCACAAAGAACCTAACCATCACGTATGACAAGTGTATTTATATGCTTGAGCCAACAGCACTGAATCATAAGCTTGTTGGGCAATACATTTCATTTCTGGAGTACCCAGATGGCACTGTGGCCATCATGCATGAAGGACGGAAGATCAACTATAGCGTCTTCAATAAACTGGCTGGACTACAGCAGAATGAGGTGGTTGAGAATAAAAGATTAGGCTCGGTTCTGGCCCATATCCAGCAACAGCATGAAGAGTTGGAAAAACAGAATAAACGTTCCCGTCTCAAGAAAAGTATGCCGAGTCGTAAAGCTCAGAAAGCCATCATTGAACAAAGAAATTTAAATCCTGTTCTTGACTCTTGCAGTTAAAAACAGGACATTTTAAATGGTTTATCGCATAGACATTTTAATTGGTGAATAACACATTTAATTAAGAGTTTAACACTCACTAGCTTTTGCAATATTATAATTTCATAATAAATATTAATTACTTACCATCATAATGAATTTTAAAATAGATATTCGATTCATCATTGCAGAGATAGAAATAGCGACCATATGACTTGCAAAGCCTTCATTAAAAATAAATAAAAAAGATCTAAATGTAATTTGATTAGAAAAGAATAAGAAACTTTTTGTTCATTTGGGTATCTAAGCGTTCAGCTTGATCATGAAATTATAAAACCACCCTTTATCTTAAAATTCATCTAGAAATTTCTCTAAAACGGCCAAGCAATTAAATGATATTAAAACTTGGTTTAAACCCTGCAGAGTCAGCAAAACATTCGAAAAAAATAATATATTATTATGAATAAGAAATTGTTTTTCATAATTAATTTTAATACTATTTTAGGTTGCAGTTTTTTAAATGTAAGGAATTATATGTTCAGTTCATTATTGCACAAGAAATTTTGACCAAAAGGCATACTTTTTAGATTGACTATAAAACCACAAAGTAATTTTAGATGAGCATTAAATTAGCCCGCTTTTAGTGAGCTAATTTAATAATTAAATAACACATAAAAAAACCTAAAATAACTATCGATGTAACTGTTTATATACCCATGTTAAAAATTCATTTTTATGCCGAATGGGAGGTGCTAAATTAATTTTAATTATTTGTCGACTGCCAAATTTACCAATAATTTTAGAAGGTGAATCAAGTCTCACCCCTATTTTTTGATCCTGTTGAATTTCTGAAAAAAACTCCAATAATAGATCTAACTCGCCCTTATTCTTAAAGTTTGGTTCCTCGGCCATAAAGTTATAAACTTGCTGTAACAATTGAAAATTAGCGGCACTTTTCATTTTCTATTACTCCAACAAGCATCTTAATTAAACAATATAACCTGCAAGAGTCTTTAAATATTTACTGCATTTGTTAGCTGATTGTTCACATTTCGTTATTAAAAAAATGTCTTTTAATGAGCTTTTTATAGGTTTTCAACTGATTCTCTAACTAAGTCAATTTAGATCGACATTTCTTCTAAAAGTTATAACTTTTCTTAACTTAAATTTTTATTTAAGAAAATATGAAAAAAACCTGCATCTTGTAAAAGATGCAGGTTAAGAACCAGAATCAATTTAATAAGTTAACTGAAAATTAGCCACAACTTGCCTGTGTAATTTTCTTAGACACTGGATGATTTGTAACTGTAATACGATTAGAACGATAATCCATAGTTACGGGTTGACCAGGTGCAACACGACGAATAATTTCGGACTGAGTTTTTTGTTTAATTTGCTCATCCGTTAAACCGGATTGACCTACCAGAGCCTTAGCCTGCTCTGGTAAACATTCTTTGGGACTATCTCGGAAAAATTTCCATTCTTCAATTACTTGACCATCTGACAAATGACAATAGCCAACCTGACCATTAATTTCATCTTTGATTTCTAATTTTCCACCTTGATTCATACAATATTCACTAGCAGGATTGCCACTAACTAATGTGGGTGCAGTGGTGTTTTTGTTGTGTGCAGTTGAACATGCGACAAGTGAGGAAATAGCTAACCCTAAAAATAATATTTTTTTCATGCTTTAAATTCTTAGTAAAATTCCAATATATCAAAAACTTCAAAATTATAAAGCGTATCTTGGTGATTCAAGGCTAAAGCCCAGTATATAGTTTCATTCCAACTCCCAGACAAAAAAACAACCCAATTAATTTTTAAATTAATTGGGTTAAATATCATTGAAGATTATTTAATAAGCTTAAGGACGTATACGATTCCAAGCATCACGAGAAGCGTGTTTAGCTTCTTCCCAAGATAAGCGAGATTCAGCTTTAGATTGTTCCCATCGAGATCGTAAGTCTGGTTCTGCATCTTCAAATCGAGTTGCAGGGTCATAACCTGCTAAATCCTCATATCCTATACGGTAAGCATCACGATAATCCCTGTCATAATCCAAGTCAGGATAACTCGTCTGAGTGGATTTAAAATAAGGTTGGTTAATGCTGTTTTCACGCCAATAGGCATCTTCAACAGTAGGATCTATTGCTTCACCTGCCGCATGACCCGCTACCCCACCGACTATCGCACCAACGGTTCCACCGACTATCGCACCTACCGGACCACCGACACTACCAATAGCAGCACCTGCTGCTGCACCGCCCGCAGCACCTACCCCTGTACCCACTGGATGTGAGCCGGGTTCACCCGTAATTGGATCAGGATTTAAATCTGGATTATTTTTTGTACGATTGCGATCATAATCAGAATTCGCCATTTTTTTCTCCTTATAACGATATTGTATTTCTGAAAATTGGCTTGTTATAACCAATTTTACTCATAGGAATTAATATTCAGGTTTAGCTTAGAGCTATCTTTTGTAAATTAATAGCTAGAAAAATTAAGTTTTAAGTTAATTATTATTATGGAAAGTAAATTAGAAATAATTGCTTCTGATAATACATGATTGAATAGTCTAAATTATAGAAGATTTCAGATTTCAGATTTTTTTGAGATTATTCTATATAACCTAGATCTTCATAATAAATTCTAAATGAATTTTAATAATTTTTTTTAAAGCAAAGATAAATAAGAATTAAAATACTTGAATTAAAATATATTTAAAAATAAAGGCTCTCATATAAGAACCTTTATTTTTTAAAAATTTTAAAGACTTTCAAAATAACTCCTTATTTAAGCTGCTTACTAAATCAAGCTTTTATTTCTCAGTTTATACACTGGAAGCCAATCTAGCTGATGCTATAATCATCGAATTCTCTTGTATTTTCTTCATACTTCCCATGTCATTGTCTTTTCTTTCATATAAGGAATATAGGATTACTATAATCACTACTGCTACAATTACACCGATTATGATTTTTACATCTCTTGAGTTCATATTGTTCTCCATATATGGATAAACGAGAATAAATCAAAAATAATAAGACCATGTATCTATCTATAAAACATTGAAGCAATAAAAACCCTGAAGAAAATCCAGGGTCAGTACAACAAATTTTCAATTCTGCTTGTTTTGCGGATTTTGTTGTTAATTCTGCACATATGGTTGATCAATTCGCCGCTTATATTCGACGACTTTAGGATTAACCATCTTATGTACATCCTATAGTCTATAGTTTAGTATTACTGCAATACTACGCTCTAATTAATCTACACCTTATATTTCATTATCCAAGCTTCTATCTGTTTCAATTTCCTTCAATGTAAATAGACTCAATGCACCTCATTGATTCCTAATTATGCACCTAAAATTATAGTCACAATCCTTACCTAAACTCACCTTACTTTAACAATCGGAACGCAACCGACAGTGACTAAATTTTATGCACAGATCACTTTTTTAGTTTCCACTACCCTGCCAGAAAATTTTGTCTATTTAAAGAAAAATGCATGCCGGAAAAATTTGATTCAAAGAGATTTAGATATCTGGAAGCGAATTAAATCATTTAGAAGTTAAATTTTTTATAAAGATAAAAATGAAAATACTAGATATAATTGTTTTTATAAGAAACAATTTTTTAAATTTCTTAAGATCTCTCTAGATTATAAATATTATAGTTACAGTTTTTTTATTATCTAAGATCTAAAAGAAGATTGATCATCCATAATTTTTAAAATCTGCGTAATTGTCTGTCTCTTCTTAACAGTCCAAGTATCTCTTTGCGCTGGATAATTTGGTCCTCAGTAAATGGCAAGATATTTGTCAGCTCTTTAAAACTTAAAGAATTATTTTCTATCAAATAACAATCCTGTTCTGTAGTCCAGTGGATTGTAGGTAATTCAAGTTTCTTTCGAGATCGTCTATTCATACACAGGATTATAAAACATCTATCTTTGTTTAGCTTACTTAAATGATTATTTCCCAGACTGTAGAATTTTCTGTGCCTTCAAAAAAACCGACAACTTCATGAGCACCATTTAATTTAGGAATAAACTGATTGTTATCCATATCATAATAACCGGCATGGTCTTCTGCCTTTGCTAAGGTGACCTCATCCCCGAGAACTTTATTAATTATTTTTTCTTCACCCGAATTTGGATTTTTGATCTTAATCATAATGGTCAGTTACCTATGCATATCTGTATGAGAAATAATCTAGCACTAATGTATAACTGGCTTTGTTAACTTGATTATAAATATGTAATTAATTTTGACATTTGGGCCTGAGTTTTTGCTACAAAGAGTGGCTTAAATAAATGAAATCCACTCTGTTATAGATTATATTTTAAATATTTTTTCCATTCTAATTTTTGATTTATCGCGACTATGACTTTGTATTTAATAAAAATATTTTTTTCAAAATTATTTAGTTATATTATTTAGCTATTCTATTTGTGATTTCAAGTTGCTGTAAGAAACTGGAAAATCCGTTAGGGGCCCGAGCATTTAAGCGGCTACTGGTCTTCACCCGGACCAAATTACTCCAGATAATTTTTAAATCCAGATCAAGCATTCGCTGGATTAAATTAACATCTTCATGACTACATAATGCTTCAAACCCGCCCGATTGAATATAGGCATTCGAGCTGAAACTCAAATTGGCACCATGAATATGGGAATGATTCATCCTGTCTTGATAATGAGCCAAGTATTTTTTTTGGCTACGAACAGAAAAATTCTGCCAACTATCGACTTCAACAATGCCACAAATTGCATCTACGGGTTGATGCTTTAGCTGTTGTATAAGCCAGTCTTTATCTACACAACTATCCGCATCGGTACACGCGATCCAAGTCGCCCCTGACCTAATCATGTGACGTATACCTAAATCACGTGCTTTGCCCACGCATCGGACATTACATTTCAAATAACTCACCCCAGCACGTTCAACTATTGCCAAGGATTGATCGGTACAACTGTCCAATACCACAAGTACGTGTACGTCCCTACTCCAAATGGGCAAAGCCTGAATTGCCATGTAGATAGAATTCAAACACGCTTGCAAGTACTCTTCTTCATTACAAGCTGGAACGACAATCCCAATCATACTAAACCTTCTTTATTTGCCAGAGTGTTGGAGTCTTTACTCCATACATCCACCATAAAATCAGGATCATTCAGATTCAAATAATGATGCAGACTAAATTGTTGCCTTAATAAATGATGAACTTTTTCACCGGTCAAAGCAAATCCATCTACAGGATAGCGCCAATGACAACACAAAACGATACCGTCTGCGGTTAAGCTGTTTTCCGCTTTTTTGATCAACCTGGATAATTCTTCCGGGTTGAGATAGTACATTATTTCACTAATGATAATCAGGTCAAACCCTCCCGCAGGAAACTGCTCAGGAATACGTCTTTGTACGACTTTGACATGAGGGCTATCTTTAAGACGTGCCTGTGCTAACTGTACCGCTTTAAAATTTGCATCCAGACAGAGTAATTGTTGAGATCGTTGGGCAAGATATTGACTAAAAATTCCGTTAGAACAGCCAATTTCTAATACGTGCGCATACTTTGGTTTTAAAAGTAAGGCTAGGCAAATTTGACGTTTACGCTGTTCATACCACCGCTGTTCGTACTTCCAGGGATCATCACTATTTTTATAAATTTCATCAAAATAATCTGGTTGCTTAACCACAAATATATACCTCGCAAGGCAATAAAATTCGTCGAATGGTGTGTTCAGATAAGATAGGCAACTGCCCAGTGCTCTGATCGATTTCTAACTGACTTTTAAAACATAAAATTGCATTATTTTTATATTTTAATTGTTGCGGTGTAAGTTCCAGTTTTAAAGCTTTTGTCCATGGTATACGGCTATCTTCTGGGCTCGCCCAATGCCAGGCCCAAATCAGTACTTGATAGCAAATCAGCTCAGATGCATTTGCCAGTTGCTGCACGATCCGTCCTGTTGCCTCATGATCGGGATGCCCATCTTTATCAAAGGTACACACCAGAATATCATCCGGATGAATCAATTCTGTTAAAGCCTGATAAAGCTTATCTTGCTGGGTGGTAAGTTCACCATCCATTAAATTTAACGCAATACGCTGAACCCTATGATTTACGCCTAATACCTCAAGGGCATTATGGCTTTCAGCAGGCCGTATCGTATTTAATTGGTGAGGACTATACAGAGATGAGTCTGGATGACTTTGAGTCCCGTTGGTGACTGCAACAAGGACAATATCACGCTTAAGCTGTGCAAGTTGTTGTAACAGACCTGCGCAACCTAAAATTTCATCATCAGGATGAGGTGCAACAATAAGCACGCGACTTCCTTCAGGAAAGCAGACATTCAGATCCAGCTGCTTCAACGTATCTAGCCCAGACCAGTCTCGCCATTCCTGATAAGTTGTCCCTTCTCCATAAATCAGGCGATCTTCTACCCGATCATCTTTCACAACATCCATGAATCACCTTCCTCAAGTACACGCTCTCCAATCTGTTTTTCATCAAATGCTGCATGACTTTGTCTCAAAAATACAGGCAAGTCCGCAGCTAAAGCGGCAAAAGTTTTATTTTCGCAAAAAGGTCGAGCGCCCAATGCCTTGCCGACTTGTTCTAAAACAGTCTGTGCGGTTTGCTCTACTTGAGCACGTAACATCCGAATAATCAGCTCATGGCTTTTTGCCGGATATTGATCAATTTGGTTGGCCACGTGATGAAAATATTGTTTAGTCGTGAACAATAACGTACTGATTTTTCCTAGATACATCAGTCGATAAGAATGTGGCTTTGTTTGACATTCCTGATATAAAAAATCCGCCAAGCGCGCTGTAGCTCCAAACCAGCAGGCCGCTACTCCGGCTGCACCATGCCAAAATCCCGGTCTTTGTAAATATGCATTGTCATGACCTACCGCTTCAGCACTCACCTGATTAAAATATAAGGATGCAGTGCGGGTATGTTGCATTCCGATAGCTTGCCAATCTTTGTGCTGAATTTGAATATGCGGTTGATCCATATCGACAATCAGTAATTGGGAATGATTGTGCTCATCTTTATAGGTCAATAAACCATAATCTACCAGTCCTGCTCCAGAGCACCAATTTTTCTGTCCTGAACATAGATCTTGCTTAAAATGAATGGGCTCAAGACTTCCCTCTGCTGCCCATACCGCCCAAAGACCTTTCCTTACCGGACTATAATTTAATTCTTCTAAAATACTCAGTGCATCCAGGTGGGATTCAAACCATTTGGCTAAAGTCAGATTAGTGAAACCCACCTTGGCCAGCGTTTTCCACCGTATTAAAGTCTGGCCCTGTCCTGGATGAGGAATATCCGGTGTGAAGATGAGCAGTTTTTTAATTGTATTTTCTAAATTTAAATAAATATCAACATCATACTTTTCAAATTCAAATAAAATTTTATCTAAACTCAAGGAAATTTCTCCTTTGTTTCTATCAATCGTTATTAATGGAGTTTTTATTAATAAAAATGTTCAAGTAAATTTCATTGATCTAGCATTTTATTTAATTTTAAATCTGTTAATTATTTGAATTATAGTAATTTTGTATAGGAATTATAGAATAATATGAATGAATTAAAACAGCGCAGTAGCGACATTTAAAATGCAGCTACTGCTTAAAGATCATTTACTTTCATACAACTATTTCTAAAAATCTAAGCATTATTTACAAAGTTTAAGGAGTCAAAATTACTTTACGACATTCCTGTTCACGCTTATCGAAAATACGATAACCTTCCGCCGCATCTGACAGATTCATACGATGCGTAATAATCATTTCTGGAGATAAATCGCCGTTCTCAATATGCTCTAAAAGTTGAGGCAAAAATTTATGAACATGCGTTTGTCCCATTTTAAAGGTTAGCCCCTTGTCAAAAGCATCTCCAAAGAGGAATCCATGAATAGGACCTGCATAGACGCCTGGTACACTCACTACACCTCCACGACGAACCGCTGCAATACATTGACGTAATGCTGCACCACTTGAGCCTTCAATTTTCAGATTGGTCAAGACCGTTTCAATCATGCTTCCCTTGGCCTCAAAACCAATTGCATCAATAACGGCATCAACTCCGCGATGGCCAGCCGTATTGGTAATCATAAATTCAGCTGGATCTACTTTGTCAAAATTTACCGGAATTGCGCCATAAGTGTTGCGAGCATATTCCAGGCGATAATGATTGTGATCGACCATAAAAATCTGTTCAGCGCCCAACATGCGTGCACATGCGGCCGAAAGCAATCCTACCGGACCTGCACCATAAATGGCGACGCTTGAACCTTTCACTACATTTGCATTGGTTACAGCCTGCCATGCAGTCGGCAAGATATCGGTGAGGAATAACACTTTTTCATCTGATAGGGAACCCGGAACTTTAAAAGGTCCTACATTTCCTTTTGGCACTCGCACATACTCTGCCTGACCACCCGGCACACCTCCATATAAATGGCTGTATCCAAATAGTGCAGCACCCGGCGGGATCTGTTTCTTATTTAAAATTGCACCTCGTCCCGAATTGGTGTTTTCGCAAGCTGCAGTCAATTCATGCTCACAGAAAAAACAGTGTCCACAGGCTATTACAAAAGGAATAATTACCCGATCCCCTTTTTTAACTTGAGTAACCTCTGGTCCTACCTCTTCCACTATGCCCATAAATTCATGTCCAAAGATATCTCCTTCTTCGGTGGCAGGAATTTTACCGCGATAAAGATGGAGATCTGAACCACAGATGGCCGTCGCCGTAACTCGTAAAATGACATCATCGGGTTCCTGAATCTTGGGGTCTGGAACAGACTCGACTCGGACGTCATGAGCGCCATGATAAGTAAGAGCACGCATATATATTTCCTTTAATATTGGATTTCAAGTACAGCCATAGATAAGAAATCAATGAAATTATTTACGGCTGATTGTTTGATCTATATTGAAAGATACTGCGTTAAACTTATGTGTAAAAAGGCAATTCTTCATGTTCAAAATTGTATAAAACACAAGCTTCTGGTTATTAAATGTTTGTTTAGGTATCTGAAACTATTAATATTAAAATCTACTAATAAATTAATTTAATTCCTATAAACTATTCGTCTACTTAAAATAAAGCCCGCTTATTGTGGTCTTTTAGCCTATTTTTCATTTTATTTCTGCAAAAAATAAAAGCCTTATAGTCTCTCCCAAAACTATAAGGCTCCAAAGTGTAGCTACCCCATTTATGACTTACTTGTACGTAAGTTCGTAATTATATTCTTATCATTATCATGCGAATTTTCCATTTATACATCATGGAAATTTATATACAAATAATTACAAATATTAACAATAAGTCATATCGGTAATCGCCTGTTTTTCTGTAAGCAATTACCTACAAAGCTGCTTATAAGTTCCCTTTATTCAAAATAAATAAAAATATGAGTTATGTGAAAAATGTATGTTTTAATCTAATAGGCTTAGTGTTTTTTTCATCCCTTAATCAGCCAAATTCTTATCTTATTGATTAAATGGATAATATAAAGCTCCCAAAACCTATGATGAGCAATAATAAAATCAGAAATAATGTTAGGTAGCAAAAGTGATGCGTGGCAGCATAAATATAAATTTGAGTCACATTGGAGGGGAAGTTTTAGAAGATAGAGTTTTTATGCATTTTTTAGGTTCTAACCTGTATTACCCGAAGATAAGTCACTTAGAATAGGAATGACTGGTCTATTGGTATAAGAATAGGCAACCTATGTTTGTCGAGTCAGATCTGTAATGAATTCAAATACAAGAACTTTAGTGCGTTAAAAATTGTATAAGTACTTTAAATAACTTGTTTTTAAATAGATTTTTTATGCTTTATCCAACTATCCAACTATCCAACTATCCAACTATCCAACTATCCAACTATCCAACTATCCAACTATCCAACTATCCAACTATCCAACTAATTTGATTAAATTTTTACAAATATGATTGGCTAATTTTTCTAACTTTTTATTTTTTTTACCTTTTAAAACACATTTAAAATTATTTACTTTATTTTTATATAAGATGGCATAAAAAAACGTCCCAACAGGCTTATCTGGAGTTTCTGAGCCGCCTCTTTTCAATAGCCCGGTACAGGCAATATGAATTTTGGAATCAAATATTTTCTTTGATTTTCTTACAAGTTCTTCAGTGACTTGAGCGGATTCTGCAGTAAATTTATCAACCAAGTCTGGGTTTATTTTTAAAATATTTTCTTTAACTTTTAAATCATAACAAACTAATCCCCCGTATAAAATATCTCCTGAAAATGGAGTCATCGAAAATCGATATGCGAGATAACCTGCGGAAGCACTTTCAATAAAAGTAAGGTTCAATTTTTTTTTAGCGAGTAATTCTCCACATTGCTCTATCATTAATTAACCTCCTTATAAGTGTACTTAAATCCAGTAAAGTTTCAAATTTATTCAGCATAGTTTTTATAAGACCATTTAACATCATATTAAGACTTATTTTTATCCAAATCAAATTTGTATAACAATGGATTATTTTAATTACATAATTTTATTTTTAATTTAATATGATTTCTATATTCATAAAAAAGATAAATTTAATTTATTTATTATGGGTTTATTTAATCTAAATTATTTATTACAACAGGCTATCAGGATAATAAAGATAGGACAAAAAGATGAATAATCAAATTAATGAAAATTAGGCAGCTAGTGCAAATCATGAATTTGTAAGCATGAATCTACAGAAATAGTACGAAAAGGCCAGTTTTTGGCGAACAATGTAAATGAATCATTTAACCAGTAGCTCATCTTTTTGATTGAGCTACTATGCTTAAAACTTTAACTTAATCTAAATATACATTGATTTCATCAAGTACCTGCTGAGGTTTTTCTGCATGTAGCCAATGTCCCGCTTCTTCTATCACTTTAATTGTGGCATTTGGAAATTGCTGTTGAATTGCATCGAAATGTTGAGCTTTACTTATATAGGCAGATTTACCACCACGAATAAATAGCGCCTTTTTTTGCCATGGCTGAATAGCTTTCCAACTTAAAATATCTGAATAATGTTTAAATAATGCATCGACATTAAATAGCCACTGCCCTTGGCTAAATGATTTCATTAAAAACTGGATGACCATTTCTTCACTTAAATGTTCACGCATGATTTGAGTTGCTTGTTGTCGGTTTTCAGCGTTGGCATTTTGTACAGCAAATAATGCTTTAAAAATTTGATCATGATGATTTTCAGTATAAGCAAAAGGTGCAATATCCAGAATAACCAATTGTTCTAATCGATCACCTGCTATATTCGTCAATTGCATGGCAATTTTTCCACCCATTGAATGACCAATAGCAGAAAATTTTGAAATATTCAAAGAATCTAAAGTGTCTATAATATCCTGTGCCATATCGGCATAATTCATTTCTGGTGAATGTGCTGAATGGCCATGATTACGTACATCAATTTGAACCACTGAATGTGATTCATAAAATGCTCGTGCCAACATACCCAAATTACTTAAACTTCCAAACAAACCATGTATGAATATAAGAGGGGGTTTTGTTGAAATGGTTTCATTTAGATGAACTTGGTAATTTAAAATCATGAATGTCTTTTATAACAATTTTAGTTGAAATTATTTTTGATGATAATTGAAATTTAATCAATTGCCATTTTTTAAAAATATAATTTTGCTTAGGCTATTTATAAAGGATTAAAAAATGTTAGTTATTATTCTATACTCTACGTTTTAACATCATCTAAATGGCAAATCTTTTTGATGTATTTATAAAAAATATTTATAGTAATCTTATATTTGCTTAGGCTATTTTTTTAAAAAGGCGGCTATGATACCCGCTATTATCGGGTCCATCTATGCATTTACTGTTTAGAATCTGCCCTACTTTTGAACTATTTAAAATAATTTAAAGGTAATTTTAAATAGCGAATACCGTTTGCTTCTGGTTCAGGAAATTTTCCCCCATCCATATTGATCTGAATCGCAGGTAAAATTAGCTTAGGCATTGAAAGTGTGGCATCACGGCGGTTTCGCATCTCTACAAATTCTGTTTTGACTGTATATTCATTCAGATGAATATTACTTTTTTTCTGCTCCTGAATACTGCTTTCACTTTGATATTCCTTTCTCCCTGTTGGTAAATAATCATGACACAGAAAAACCCGGAAATTTTCATCTAACTGATATAGTTTTTGTACTGAATCAAACAAAGTTTCGGCACTGCCCTTGGGGAAATCACAACGTGCTGTGCCATAATCTGGCATAAACAAGGTATCGCCCACAAACACAGCATCTCCAATTACATAGCTTAAGCACGCAGGTGTATGTCCCGGAGTGGGGATGTTATAGGCTGCCAACTCCCCTATTTGAAATTGTTCCCCATCTTCAAAAAGATGATCAAAAGTTTGGCTCGAATTAAAGTGTTTGATATCCAAATTATAAATTGCACTAAAGGTTTCTTGTACAATGGCAATCTTCTTGCTCATTGCGATTTTTCCACCTAATTGTTCTTTTAGATATCGGGATGCTGTGAGATGGTCAGCATGCACATGGGTTTCTAAAACCCATTCTACGCTTAGGCTATTTTGACGAACATAGTTGATTATCAGATCTGCCTGCGTGGTTTTGGTTGTGGCTGACGGCGCATCATAATCCAAAACACTATCAATGATTGCACAACGCTGACTGAACGGGTCTGTCACCACATAACTAAAGGTATTGGTCTGCTGATCAAAAAAATGTTGAACGTGTGGATATTGCATCATAAAGGTTTTCCCATCAATTGGCGCTGAATCAACATACCGATAAACATAGCAACAATAAAGTAAACAGCTTGATAGTGCCCTAAGCCGATTAAAGTCAGGCTAGGTGCAGGACAGATTCCTGCAATCCCCCAACCGATTCCGAAGACTAGGCTCCCTATCAGCAAATTAGAATCGATCTTGTTATTTTTAGGTAAATCAATGAAGTCTCCATACACAGTTTTTGGAGTCTGTTGATGTATCGCTCTTTGAAAAGGAATAAATGCCACGGCGATTGCGCCTAACATGACAAATGCAAGACTCGGATCCCATTGACCAAACAAATCTAGAAAATCTAATACTTTTTTAGGATTAGACATGCCTGACAGCATTAAACCAATAGAAAATAATCCGCCAAATACAAAAGCCCATATATTTTTCATCTCAGAATGCTCCTGTGATATGGCGAAGAATATAAACCGTCACAAAACCTGCAAACATAAAAGTTATGGTCGCTATCATTGAACGTTTAGACAGGCGGCTTATGCCACAAATGCCATGCCCACTGGTACACCCGGAGCCCATACGCGTACCAAAGCCAACCAACAAGCCGGCAATAATCATCATCAGCGGGCTAGCCTCCAATACAATATTGGGAGTTTTTTGAACCATGCCATAGAAAAATGGCACGACAAACAATCCTAGCAAAAACCATAAGGCAGGCGTTTTGAATAGAGTTTGAGGGTTTAATACTTGCGCAATTAAGCCGCTTACCCCAGCAATACGACCATTCACATACAAGTATCCCACTACAGAGAGACCAAGCAGAATCCCACCGAAAAATGCGAGTAGAAAGTCATGCATAATCGCTGCTCCAAAAAACAATATATATTTATATAATATATTTTAAAATATATCAACTAATAGAATTTTGTGGATAATGAATTGAAAGGTTTATTTTATCGAGATCATTTAACAATGCAGTTGATTTTCAACAGTAGTCTTTAGAAATTAAAAAAACCATCGGCCGACATTTTTATACTGAATTATTCTAGCCAATCCATGGCGTATTCACTATGAGATATCGTTTAAGTCTTGTTTGATTTATTTCAAATCCTTTTTAGCAATCCAGATATAGTCTACGATTAGATTCCCTAAGCGATTAATTAATCCATCTAGCTTGTTATATTTCTCGAGATCGAATGAGTGGTCAAAGTTATAGTCCATCAATTTCTTGCTGGTCTTACCCAAGAGCTTACTGATACATATATACAGTCTTTATTCTTCAGTGAAATTTATTAAAACCTTGTCTGCAAACCACCATGGCAATTGCTGAACATCAGGATTCATTTTTAAAGTTTCCGCAGATTGAATCTCGGCAATAAACGCTGCCTTTTCCCCATTAGAAGAGTTATCAAATAAATAGGTTCGATCACTGGCATCTACCGCCTGCATAAGTAAATCCATACTACGGTAATAACGTTCCACAATCTTTTTTTCAGGTACAGGATGGCCACCGACACTGACCCGATACTTGACTCGAGCAATATTAATTATCGGATCGACAGTCGACACATAATACAAATAAGTTCTAAATCCTCGCCGCTTTGCTTCTTGCAAAAACTCTACTTTAGAAATATGTGACATCACCGTTTCAAAAGTAAAACTAATCTTTAAGCGTAAAAATTCTAAACGAATATAATCAATGATACGTGCACAGAGATAGGAATCTATTTCTGATGGATGAAACTGAATAATATTGCAATTATCCAATATCACCGGTTCCATTTTTAGCAACGAAACCAGCTGTCCCGCATTAGGACGTTTTTTCTGTTTTAGAAAATCAATGAGATTGTGTGCTTGTAAAGCCGGATGATAAGTCATCAAATCTAGCTGATGACTGCTATGAAGGTTTTGTTCTAGTTCATCAGCATTTAAATAAGCCCCAATATGATGGGGCAACAAATATTCTTTGACTGTGCTTTTTCCAGATCCATTGGGACCCGCAAACATCCTTATTCTTGGTTGAGGCATTAAGTTATACAGCTGCCTCTTGTTTTCTCTTACGTTTTAAAACTTTAGGAAGATGATCCACAGTGACATAAGCCTGAGACAAGTCATGAATCACGGTTTCGTTTCCATTGGCCTCGCGTCGTACCAACTGCTTTTCTTTTGCATAAACGACCGTCGCGACCGAACACGCTTTATTAAAAGCATGACGAAATGCATGTACAGCAAGTTTAGGAATCATATCATCCTCATATTTTCCTGCTTTCATGATGGTATAAGCTGTCATACAACAACTCCCGTTACACAAGGTATATTTCTCTAACATATTAACATAGTACGAATAATTGTCTATTTATACACCAAGACAAAAATGTAACGCTTTGCTAGGTACTCATGGAATCTGATGGTGTTTTTTATAAATCCGTTAAAAGGCAGATTAAAAGATATAAACAACCTGATTACATCCATCCCTACAAGATATTCTCTATAGTCCTAATACCATACTATTGAAGTCAGCCTTAACTTAGCTCACATTCTACAATCATTCTATATGAACACTCTGCTTTAGCAGGTTCCCCATCAATCAACAAAGGTAGAGCCAAAATAAGCGCTGCTATTGAATCATAATTAAAAAGCTAGCTTTTGATTATGCTGATTATTTTTATGAACTGACAACGACGTTGATACATAAACTGCGAGTGACTCAGTAAGTCCAATCGCAATGCAACAACAATCAGAAAAGTTCATATATACAGCATCATCAATTTTTATAGAAAGTTGCGATAAGTAGTCTAATCATTGTATTTTTAAATTCAGCTTCTGAAAAAGAAAAAAGCCACTTATATAGTGGCTTTTTTCATCAATTAGAATAGCTTACCTTTATTTAAGCTTAAGGTTAGTCTTCTTTCCATACATCTTCATAATCTTCACGATCAATCATAAAGCGGAAACCTTCAGCCAAAGCCAGGTACGGAAGTACTTCAGGCAAAATATCCTGTAATTCTCGAACGGTCATGGTTTGAAAAAAATCTTGCCCCTCGCCCAGTTCTCCACCATAGATGAACCAAGCGACATTTTCTTCAGTTTCAGGCTTCTTGCGAATACCGACAATTGGCTCTTGATTTAATGTCTCTACAGCAACTGCAACTACATCGTCCCCACTCACCTGGATATAAGCAGAATCAAATTCCTCACACAATAGTTTTTGTTCTGCAATTAATTCTTCTAAAGGAGATTTCTGGTTCATGGCTTATACCTTGGTAAATTGAGCTGAATAGTGCATTTTATCCTAGATCATAAATATGTAGGCAATCTTTTTATTTTCAGTATTTTTTGTTAAACTTGAAAAAGTTACAAATTCAAGAAACAACAATGAAACTTAAAGATCAAAAGATAATAGAACATAGCCACGGCGGCAGACGCAAAAATGCAGGGCGAAAAACCCAGTATCAAGAAAAAACGGTGGTCATGCGTGTGCCAGAGTCTAAAGTGCTGGAAATTAAAGCATGGCTACAGCCCAAGCCTGAAGATGATCGTATTCAAAATATTCAACTCCAGCCCATTCAAATCCGCACTCAGGTCGATATTCCTTATCCACTTGAATCGGTTGCTGCAGGTTTTCCCTCGCCCGCTCAGGATTACACAGAAAACTTTATCGACTTAAATGAATATTTGATTCATAACCCTCTAAGTACATTTGTATTAAGGGTGAATTCTTTATCTATGAAAGATGCAGGGATAGATATAGATGACCAAATTTTAATTGACCGTAGCTTAAATGCAGAACACGGCGATATTGTTTTAGCCTTAATCAATAATGAATTCACCGTGAAACGGCTGATGAAAGAAAAACAAAACAGTGCTGAACTTAAGATCTGGCTAAAAGCAGAAAATCCCGAATATCCGGATATCTATTTACGCAGTGAAGAACAGTTGATTATTTGGGGAGTAGTCACTTGTATTCTAAAAAAATTACGATGAGGAAAGTTGATCTATAGCAAAAATAAAAGTCACTCTTTCTTCTTTAAATTAAAGATATTTATCAAATAATTAGTTTTTTCTCGCTCTATACACCAGAAGTCTATAAACAGACAAAAGCCCCAAGAAAATCTTGAGGCTCTATCTTTAATCCTTAGCGTTGTTGTTGCTGAGGATTTTTTTGCTGTTGATTAGATTGTTGCTGTTTGTCTTGTTGCTGCTGTTGCTGTTTGTCACTTTGTGGGTTGTTTTGCTGTTGTTGACGTTGATTGTCATTCTGTTGATTGGGTTGTTGTTGATTAGCCATTTCCATATCCATCCTTTAGTTGTTAGGGATATGCCGTACTAATTACGACTATTACTAATCTAACGGATATTTCTGCTTCGCCAACCCACAAACTGTATCGAGTTAATTCATTGTAATATTCAAAATATTAATTTATTGATTCGTAGCAAGTAATCCTTGCCCCTGTTTACGCTATTAACTGTAATTGCACTGAAGCTTACACGAGGTTAAACCTGTTCATCTGAGGCACTATTGATTATTTACGAATTTTTAGTTTGAGTTTTCATAAACATGGCTTTATTCTTATCTTGATAATGTTACAAAATCAAGATTAATAAAATAATGAAACAACAACTGTTTGCTTTAATAGATATTAATAACTGCTATGTCAGCTGTGAGCGTGTATTTAATCCGCTTTTAAATGGGCAGCCTGTGGTTGTCCTTTCCAACAACGATGGCTGCGTGGTGTCGCGGAGTAATGAAGCCAAAGCTTTAAACATTGGAATGGCTGTTCCCTGGTATGAAATTGAAAAAAAGGCTTTGCAGGCAGGGGTAAAAGTATTTTCCAGTAATTATGCGTTATATGGAGATATGTCACGGCGCTTCTTTTTAATCTTGGAACAGTATTTCCATATAGACGATCTTGAACCCTATTCTATTGATGAATGTTTTATACATTTAACACCTTATGCCGAAACCCTGGATCTGGAACAATATTGCCGTGATTTAATCAAAACCATTGATCAATGGATTGGTTTGCCCTGTTGTATGGGCATCGGTGTGACCAAAACCCAAGCCAAACTGGCGAATCATTTTGCGAAAAAAAGGACGGGTTTTAAGTCGCTGTGTTTTTTACCGTATTTAGATTTATGCAGTTATGAAAGCTTACTTCAAGAAACACCAGTAGCAGAAATTTGGGGTGTTGGTCGTAAAATAAGCAAACAACTTCAAGAGTATGAAATTCATAATAGCTATGACTTAACTTTTGCCAATGAGCATCATCTTGCCAAGCAGTTCTCGGTGGTTATTGCACGTACTATTCGTGAGCTAAAAGGTCAATCCTGTATAGACTTGAATGATCCCGCAACGCCTTCAAAAAGAATCCTTTCATCCCGAAGCTTTGCCTCGATCTTGAGTGAAAAGCCCCTCATAAAACAAGCTGTTATTTTTCATCTAAACCGTGCTTATAAACGCTTAACTGCACAACAACAACTTTGCGCATGTGTACATGTTGCGCTATATGAAAAGATACACGAGCCTCCTTATAAAAAAA
>JBLZXS010000052.1:0-2201 GCA_050285325.1 Acinetobacter sp. | reverse complement strand
TTCCAGTTGATGCAAGGCAAAATTGCCGATATGTACTCCACCTGGCTGGCATGTAAGGCGCTGGTTTATGCCGTGGGCGCTGAATGTGACAAGGCTGAACATAGCCGCAGCTTACGTAAAGATGCAGCAAGTGCCATTTTATATGCTGCTGAAAAAGCCACTTGGATGGCAGGTGAAACCATTCAAACCTTAGGTGGTAATGGTTATATCAACGAATTTGCAGCCGGCCGTTTATGGCGCGATGCCAAACTTTATGAAATTGGTGCGGGAACTTCTGAAATCCGTCGCATGCTGATTGGTCGCGAACTGTTTAATGAAACAGCTTAAATCACGGTCTGTAAGCATATTGAATTAAAAGGAAGTTCGAAGATGAATACATTACAAAGCAAAATTAATATTCGAAGCGAAGATTTTAAAACCAACCAGGCTGCCATGCAGATTCTGGTTGACGATTTAAAACAAAAAGCGCAACAGATTGCTTTAGGCGGCGGCGAAAAAGCCCGTGAAAAACATTTGGCACGCGGCAAACTGTTACCGCGTGAACGGGTTGATCATCTGATTGATGCCGGAACTGCCTTTTTAGAAATTGGGCAATTGGCGGCTTATAATGTCTATCCGGATGATGTGCCTGCTGCAGGCGTGATTGCAGGAATTGGTCAGGTGAATGGTGTGACCTGCATGATTGTGGCCAATGATGCCACGGTAAAAGGTGGAACTTACTACCCGCTGACGGTGAAGAAACATTTACGTGCCCAAGAGATTGCTGAACAAAACCATTTACCGTGTATTTATCTGGTCGATTCAGGTGGTGCTTATCTACCGATGCAGGATGAAGTATTCCCCGATCGTGATCACTTCGGCCGTATTTTCTATAATCAAGCCCGTATGTCGAGCCAAGGTATCGCCCAAATTGCCGTGGTGATGGGTAGCTGTACCGCAGGGGGTGCGTATGTGCCTGCCATGTCGGACGAAACCATTATCGTGCGTAATCAAGGCACCATTTTCTTGGGTGGCCCTCCATTGGTGAAAGCCGCGACCGGTGAAGTCGTCAGCTCTGAAGACTTGGGCGGTGGCGATGTGCATACCCGTCTTTCTGGGGTAGCCGATCATCTGGCTGAAAGCGATGAACATGCGATTGCGATTGCCCGTAATATTGTGGCGAACCTGAATAAAAAACCCAATAAAACTGCAGATCAAATTGAAGCACCATTATTTAATGCAGATGAGCTGTATGGCATCGTGCCAAGTGATGCGCGTAAGCCTTTTGATGTGCGTGAAGTAATTGCCCGTATTGTCGATGGTTCACATTTTGACGAATTTAAAGCCCGTTTTGGTACTACATTAATTACAGGTTTTGCCGAACTTTTTGGCATGAAAGTCGGCATCATTGCCAATAACGGTATTCTGTTTTCAGAGTCTGCACAAAAAGGTGCGCATTTCATTGAATTGTGTACCCAGCGCAGTATTCCCCTGCTCTTTATTCAGAACATTACCGGTTTTATGGTCGGTCGCCAGTATGAAAATGAAGGCATTGCTAAAAATGGTGCCAAACTGGTGATGGCGGTTGCCAATGCCAATGTGCCTAAATTGACCCTGGTGATTGGTGGTTCATTTGGTGCCGGTAACTATGGCATGTGTGGTCGTGCCTATTCTCCGCGTTTCCTGTGGACTTGGCCTAACTCGCGTATTTCGGTGATGGGCGGTGAACAGGCTTCAAGCGTATTGTCTACCTTAAAACGCGACCAGATTGAACAAAAAGGTGAAAGCTGGTCAGCCGAACAGGAAGATCAATTTAAACAACCGATTCGCGATCAATACGAGCGCCAAGGTCATCCTTATTATGCTTCAGCGCGTCTTTGGGATGACGGTGTGATTGATCCTGCGCAAACGCGTCAGGTCTTGGGCTTAAGTTTGGCAGCTGCGCTGAATGCACCAATTTTACCAACCAAATTTGGCGTGTTCCGCATGTAAGGGGTAAAAATAATGAGCTATCAATTTTTACAACTCGAACAACAGAATCAGGTGGCAACGGTTTGGATTAACCGTGCTGAATTACATAATTCCTTTAATACCCAAGTGATTGAAGAACTGCATGCCTGCTTTCAAGCTTTTAATAGCCGTGACGATGTACGTGTGGTGGTTTTGGCTGGACGTGGCAAAAGCTTTTCAGCTGGAGCCGACCTGAACTGGATGAAACAGGC
>JBLZXS010000051.1:0-14143 GCA_050285325.1 Acinetobacter sp. | reverse complement strand
AGTGTAAAAACGCATTATCACCGTGCTATTCAAGGTCTTAGGAACTCATTAGCACATTTGAATCCATATCGTGGAGGGTCATCCGAATGAAACAAGATGATTACTTAAAACAAGTTACTTCCAAACTCGATGGACTCGCACAACATCATAAAGACAAAGTTGTTGTGATGAACCATGTCATTGAAGAAATTCAAGACCGGGAAACCTCCCGTTACGGACTTTGGAAAATGTCAGGATTTGCACTTGCGGCTGCAATTGCAGGTTTTGTAGTATTCCCAAATTCTATTGAAATGACTGCAAAGCCTCAGAATCAAGTTGTGGTTACTCCAAAATTATCACCACAAATGGTTGAAGATTTGGAGATGTTAATGGTTTTAGGCGAGGACAATGTTCCACATGGCAGCTAAAAAATTAGCATTTGCTTTTTGTGCACTCGGATTTCTACAAACCAGTTTCGCTGGTTTTGAGCGTTTTTGGATTTTTTCTAAAGATGCCGACACTCAAGTGGCAGAAACATGGGAAACTCTGTCAGATGCAGAACAACGCGCTCTGATTCAACGCTATCAGTCGCTCAAAGAATTACCTGACTCACAAGGTACAGCTTTACATCAGCGTATGGACTGGTTTACCCAACTGCCAGAGCAGGAAAAGCAGAAAATGCGAGAGACTTGGCAGCAAATGAGTACTCAAGAACGCAAAGATTTACGCATTCGTATGCAAAAGGCAACCCCTGAAGAAAGACCTGCTATTCGTAATGAATACATCAGTAAATATTTACAACCTCAATCTGTAAGTCACTAAATTAATAATAATGGCTATCAAAAAGATAGTCATTATTTTAAGTTTTACTTAATAGCATCATTTCATCATTCCCCTATTTGATCATTACGATAATCCGTGTACGAATAGCCATATTCTTAATTAAATGAAATAAATAATAATTTATATTCACGAAATTTCAACTCCTCATAAAAAATGCCTCATTAAATGAGGCATTTTAAAATTTCAAGTTGACTATTTCTTTCTACGACCTCTATACAAGCCAAGTCCTAGTAAGCCTAGAAGACCATATATTCCAAGACTTCCGCCTCCGCTACTACTTGAATTGGTGTCTTTGGCTGTATTTTTTAATGATAGTGTTGCTTCACCTGACATCCCGCCATCTGAATCAAAAATTGCATATTGAATTGGATAATTAAACTGGCTAAAAGCATTTTTTACAGTAAATTGAATTTTACCGCCATAACAGGTGTCACGGATATATGCTTCAGGACAAGGGCCTTCATGCTCTGCTTTCATAATTAGCCCCGCAGGTAATTCAAGAAAACGGATTGGAATATCTTGTCCTGCATCATTTTGATGATAAATAACTTTCGGTTTTGTCACAGTCGAAATCGGACCATCACCATCATCACTGTCATTTTCTAATGGGTTTACACTTATGGTTAAATACTGACTTGCATCCAGAACATAATTATCATTTGTAGCAACAGGCACGATATTGGCAAAGCTGGCTTTTAGAATCCCTGATGACTCTAGACCTTTTCCATCTTTTTCTTTAAGAGTGTACTTACAGTATGCATTATCACCATTTTCTAACAATGCACCGCTGGTACGATAAATCATGATGCGTTTGAGGTCTGCTTTCCACTCACATTTCAAGTCATCCATTGAACCATTCAATACCGGCTGACCATCTTTAATGCTAAGTACCCCGATACCAAACGCTTCTGCAATAACATCATAATTCTGATTATTCAAGGGTTTAATGCGATATTCTTCATTGGCACTTTCTGGTACACGCTCTTCACCTGCGATTGCAAGCTCAAATGGATCAAAATAAATCGCACGATATTTTTGGTACTGTTTGGTGTATTTATAAGAATTTTCGTAGTCAGCTAACTCTTCCCTGAAATCATCAACATCTTCTTTATTGGTATTACTATCAGCAATAATCGTTTTTAACTCATCAATATTTTTCTGATAGTAGTCTAATAACGTGACTAAAGATGAATTTTTAAGATCGGATACATCCACAGCCGCCAGATTCATTTGCTCAACAGAACCAATTTCACAACTACTTTGTAGATCAGGATTTAATTGTAAAACCGTATTATCAGCGCGTTCTAGAAGTCGTTGATCATAATCACTACAACCACTGCTGTTCACATCGACCAAATCAGTCACTGTTTGATTATTACGCGGATAATATAGCGGCAAGAACCTGTTATATGGGGATGCAGGGGTCAGATTAGACAGTAAGGTCAAGAAACTTGTTGTCGATACATCAATATTTTTCGAGTTTTCCGCTGTGGCTTCTAAACTACTTTTAGGCAAAATGCACTGATCTGTGCCAGTACCTAAATTTAAAGCATTTTTTGCCAAAATAAATACGATATTTTCTTTTGGCACACCAGTATCAGAATAGTAACGGCACGATTTACCACCTTGATTGAAAGCTAAAACGTTAAAATCGACATATTTGCTGCCATTCTCATCATAGAGCAAAGTACTGTATGCTTCATTTTCAACAATAGTATTACTTTTGATTTTAAACGTTGAAAAAGGACTTAAGCGGTTTAAACCTTCTGTGACCATACGTAGAATACTGCCATTACTGGTGCTGGCTTTATTTTGCGCAATGGTATTGGTAATTAAATCAACTTTCGCTGAACCACAAAAATCAAAACTGCTGGAACTGTTGTTTGAACCATTGTTGATAATACTGTTACGCTCAAAATAAATAACCGGTTTGGTATCATCCAGATTACCGTAGCAGTCCATAGCAATTACACTGCCTTTTGCTGCTGTGTTGCCTTGAATTAAACTACCATTAATCGAGATTTTCTTTTCACTATTCAATGCAATATTGTAAATCGCACCACCGGCAACCTCTGCTTTAGAATTGACAATCGCACCATTATTGAAGCTTAAATCTCCCCCAATCAATACCGCACCCCCACGACCATTTTGCCCGGCTTGGACACCGGCATAGCCCTTCTCGAGCTGAATATCGTTAAGAGTGAAACTAATTTCAGTTTTACTGGTGTTAAAAATACGTGAACGACCTTCACCACTAATGATGGTTTTAATACCTTCTAGTGCTGGATAGGTCTGAGTTAATTTATTCTTTTCTTTATAATTATCGCGCGATGCACCTTTAATAATTACCGTAGATTCAGGGACAAGTTCTGAATCCAATTTGTATGTGCCGGCTTGAAGCTGTATATAGTCAGTTTGACCAAATACCGTATTACCTGGCGTACAGCCGCCATAGGCTGCATTTTTTTTCGCTGTGATAATCGCTTCACGCAATGAACACGCATTCGAATTTTCACCATTTTCATCTGTAAAAGTTGTAACATAAATGGTTCTATCTTCAGCTGCCAGCAATGACATCGCAGATAAAATCATGACACAGAGCAATCCTTTTTTATAAGTGTGCATCACTTTTCCTTTTTTTATTTTTTAAAGCGGCGTATACCCACCAGCCCCAATACAGCTAATATGCCGAACAATCCGAATGCCCCACCCGAGGTTTTTACAGATTTCTCTTCAAAATTATTGTTTGGTTCTTGCACCATATAAGCTTCAAGCACCATATATTTTTTGTTTTCATTGAAATGTGTTGATGACGTGACAATTTGAAGGTTAAAAATATCTGCACCATGCCAACTACCATTTGGGATATAGACCAAGTTACCATCGATATCCAAAGTCAATGTTCCTTTCGACTTTGTTAAGGTTTGATCGATATAGGCACAACCATCTTGCCATTCACCGCCTGCTGGATTCTTCATGTTTAGCAGGCTTTCACATTTTTCTTTTGGATACAGGTCACTGTCGCCTAAATACTCTAAGATGTTCAGCTTAGCAACTTCGCCTACTTTTAAATCTTGTCCAATACGCGATTTAGAGCTTGGCACAATAATCTCGATCGCGCCGCGGTCACACCAGCTATTATCCGTTGTTCGATTCTTATTGCGTTGATCCATGGTTTCACACATCAACTGTGTGCTGTCTAATGACAAATCCAGACGACCTTTATTCAAGATCAAGGTATCAAACATATTTTTAGCACTGAGTAAAATACGCGGGCGAATATAACCCAAGAAGGTATTTTTCGGTGTGCTGTATGGACACAGTAAAGCGTCTGGATCTTCTATCAACGATTTACAACTGCCTTCACTACTGTTACCGGCAAAAAGTTTGCTACCACTCCAAAACTCATTTGGATATTTGACATCGCCACTCTTACACTCAGTCCCCACTAAATTGTTTTGTATTAATGTCTTATCATCTGCGTTAAATTGGCAATTCGTGTTGCTTCCATTTCCCACCACAATGCTGTTAGCAAGATAACCGTAACCTTCTTTTGAATCGAATTGTACACCTGCCTGATTACCTACAATCGTCACATTATTTACAGCAATACCGTCACGAATATTAATGACATAACCGCTATTATTTAAAAATGTACTATTACTGAGTTTATTTATATTTTTATCGTTTAGCAGAGTGACATCAGCAATGGCATTTTCACTAAAAATATTAGCAGCACCTGAAGTGGTATTGTTGTTTTTAAAGACAACACTACTCAGTGTAAAGGCCGGTCGTTGACTATACAAAATTGCGCCTGTGACGGCTGTATTGTTTTCCACAATACTGTTACTGATAGACACTTCGCTAATATAGTTTTGTGTTGCACTACTCTCACCAACATTATAAATTGCACCACCTAAACGTGCGTTACCCCCTGAAAGTTTGACGTATTGCAAGACTAAACGTTCATTGTTATAAAAAATTCCACCTTTGTCAGCACAAACACTTTTGTTACAGCCTTCAAAATTCACTTCTTTGATGGTAATCAAAGCTAAATCTTTCGGATCATGATCAATATTAAAAATTTGCTCCTGACCCGCCATTTTAATCACGGCATTGTTCAAACCCGGAACTGCATTTTCAGTCACGGTAGTGTCATAATTTGTTTTTAGGGCCAGACTTGCTTTCAAATCAACTTTAGCATTAAGGGTATAGGTTTTTTGTTTTTCCAATAGAATCGTCGACAAAGCATTTTTACCGCCACACCCCATGTAACCGGCTTCAGGCATGCCTTTATTGACATATTCAATCGCTTCACGCAATGAACATTCACTATCATCTTTGGTAATATCATCTGTAATAGTGACGGTGATTTCTGCACTATAAGCATGCCCTGCTAGACACAGCATCCCTATGCCTATGCTCCGTTTGAGCATATCTTTCTCCTTATATTTTTTATCTTTTTATTCTTAAGTTGCACATTCCCTTCAACATCGAACTATTTTGCTGTACTTTGTCATAGCTTGAGTAATTACTCAAGATTTTTTATTATTTACCGATATTCATCAATTAATGCATAAATTTGTCTTAAATTAGCGTGACTTATTTTTGTTTTTTCGCCTTTCAATAACTGAATGAGTTGTTCTAGGGTTTGTAATAAAATAGAAGTTTGATGAGGTCCATGCGCCAACAAATAATCAATAATTTGTTGATCCATATGAAGTCCACGACGGGTTAATACAGAGGTTACCAACGCATAACGATCGGCATATAAGCTGCCTGTCGGCACCTTCACACTTACCGCTTGAGTCAAACGAGACTGCAAATCCGGAAGTTCGAGCTTCAATTCAATTGGGGCGACACGAGAGGAAAAGACTAATTGCCCACCGCCCTCATTATTATAATTAATTAAATGAAAAACTGCTTTTTGCCAATGTGGAACGCCACTAATCGCTTCGATATCATCTAAAGCGACAAGGTCATATTGGTCTAATGAAGAAATCGCTTCAGTTGGCGCATCCAATAATTCAAGCAATGAAACCTGAATTGCAGACTTGCCCACTTCCAAATAAGAATCGCAAATGGCGGAAAGTAAGTGACTCTTACCCGAACCCGCCCCACCATATACATAAAAACGGTTCATTAGACCCGCATGAAGCTGCCGAACTGCATCAACAACATGACCCCAGCTCGGACCCGAAAAATCACTGATTCGAGCATCGAGTTGAGGTTCTATATCTAATTGCAGTTGACGCATATATGTGTTTTGACCTTAGGGTTCTTTATTGTGTATCAAGTTAATCTTACTCGATTTTTCAGCATCTTGCAGATTTTTTGATTCCGGATTTCTTAATTCAATATCGACGTCCACTTGATCCGATTCAATCGAAATTGATCCAGTTCCAGCATCCTGTATTATCACGGAAGAGTGCCCATATATACGACTCTTCTCATAGCAATCTCGTGCATGACGTAACAGAACCACAATAACTGCTGCAACAGGTAAAGCAATCAGCATTCCCAGAAAACCGGCAAGTTGAGCACCAGCCAATACAGCAAATACCACGGCTACAGGAGATAAACCAATTTTATCTCCAAGCAAGAAAGGCTGAAGAATATAACCCTCAACGGCCTGACCAATCATAAATACCACCAGCACCAATGCTAAATGCATCCAGTCAATACCGAACTGGAATAGTGTTGCAATCACAGCGGCAATAATTCCCACCGCAAAGCCTAAATAGGGAATAATACTGGCCAGACCTGCAACCATTCCAATAATCAGCCCCACTTCAAGACCAATAACTTGTAAGCCAACCGCGTACACCGTACCGAGTAAGAACATTACCAAAAACTGGCCTTTAACAAAGGCTCCTAATACGCTGTGGCATTCACCTACAATATGTAGGGTGCTCTTTTCATAAGGACGAGGGATTAAACGACGGAAACTGTCGAGCATACGATCCCAATCTAACAGGAAATAGAATGCAACAATCGGAATCAGAACCACCGTTCCGCCAATTTGTATGAAATTTAAACCCGATTGCGCGACTTTCAACAACATTGCCTGAATACTATCAGCACTATAATTGGTCTGAATATATTCCATGACCACAGTCGACATTTGCTGCGTATCGATTTCCATCTGCTCGACGCTAAAAGTTTGCGATACCCACGGTAAAAAGGTGTAATTTAACCAATGAATGCCTGCTGGAATACTGTCTCGCGCATACATTAGCTGTTGCCAAACGAGAGGTACCAAATACCACATCGCCAAGGTGAGAACCACACCAATACCAATAAACACAAGACTAATAGCTAACCAGCGCGGTAAACCGATCTTATGAAGCTTCTCTACCAACGGGCTAAATAAATAAGCCACCAAAAATGCTGCTATAAAAGGCAATACCACGGGTTTAAGCAAATACAAAACCCAAAGGATTAATGCAATTCCTGAGAGTATAAAAATGCGACGTAAGGTACGATCCACCATGCAAATTCGCCTTTTCTCGGTTTATTCGTTATAGAAAGTAAAATATTTTAATAAAGATAGCATTTTAGTGCATAAATAACATAAGAGTTTCGTATATTCGGGTATAATCGCGGCGCGAATGCGGAGACTTCATTATGAGCAACTCAACTTCCCCAAACACTGGTTTAAGCTATAAAGATGCGGGTGTCGACATTGAAGCGGGCGACGCACTTGTCGATCGTATCAAATCTGTGGCTAAGCGTACCTCACGTCCTGAAGTCATGGGCGGATTAGGCGGCTTCGGCGCTCTTTGTAAAATCCCTAAAGGTTATGAAGAACCTGTTCTCGTATCTGGCACAGATGGTGTTGGTACAAAATTACGTTTAGCACTCAACTTAAACCGTCATGACACGATTGGTCAAGACTTGGTTGCAATGTGTGTAAACGATCTTCTTGTGTGTGGTGCTGAACCATTATTCTTCCTCGATTATTATGCAACTGGACACTTAAATGTGGACGTGGCTGCAAATGTCGTAACAGGTATTGGTGCAGGTTGTGAGCTTGCTGGCTGTGCATTGGTAGGCGGTGAAACTGCTGAAATGCCGGGCATGTATGAAGGCGAAGATTACGACCTTGCAGGTTTCTGCGTAGGTGTTGTTGAGCAAAGCAAAATTATTGATGGCACGAAAGTAAAATCAGGTGACGTTTTAATTGGTGTGGCTTCTTCAGGTGCACACTCAAATGGTTACTCTTTACTTCGTAAAATTTTAGACGTGAAAAACGTTGATTTGACCCAAATCGTAGATGGTCGCCCACTTGCAGACGTTGCAATGGAACCAACACGCATTTATGTTAAATCATTGCTTCAGCTTTGCAAAGAAGTGGATGTTCACGCAATGGCACATATCACTGGTGGCGGTTTACCAGGCAACCTACCTCGCGTATTGCCAAATGGTGCTCAAGCAGTGGTGAATGAGTCTTCTTGGGAATGGCCTGAGTTGTTCAAACTTCTTCAACGTGAAGGCGGTGTTGAACAACATGAGATGTACCGCACATTTAACTGTGGCGTAGGTATGGTCGTTGTGGTTGATGCAGCAGATGCTGATAAAACTTTAGAATTGCTCACCAGCCTTGGCGAAAAAGCATGGAACATGGGTCACATTGTCGATAATGCTGACTCTGTTGCCGGTGCTGACGAAAAAATTCGTGTGATTTTCGCGTAAAGAACTGTACATGATTAAAATTGCTGTTCTGGTTTCAGGTAGTGGATCTAACCTGCAAGCCTTGATCGATGCAAATCTTTCAGGGCAGATTGTTGGCGTGATTTCTAACAAGCCTGAAGCTTATGCATTACAACGTGCTGAAAAATCAGGGATTGCGACTGCGGTAATTGAACATAAACAATACCCGAACCGTGAAGCCTTTGATGATGTCATGCATCAACAATTGCTGGATTGGGATGTTGATCTGGTTGTTCTTGCCGGCTTTATGCGCATCTTAAGTGCCAAGTTTGTCAAAGCATGGGAAGGGAAAATGCTGAATATTCACCCTTCTCTTTTGCCAAATTATAAGGGCATGCATACTCATCAACGTGTTTTAAACACAGGTGATGTTTTGCATGGCTGCACTGTTCATTACGTCACTGCTGAATTGGATGCCGGTCAGTCTTTGGCGCAAGCTGTGCTTAAAGTCAATTTATATGATGATGTAAATTCTTTAGCGCATCGTGTTCATGTGCTTGAACATTTAATTTACCCGCAAGTGGTGGAATGGATTTGTACAGGTACAATTCAACATACTGAACAAGGTGTGCTGTACCGGGGTCAAGCCATGATTGAACCGGTTCAGTTTTGCAAGTTTTAAAAATTGTCATATCATAAAAAAACGCATCCTCGGATGCGTTTTTTATGAAGCGTTTTAAGGCTTTTCTAATAACTGATTAATTAATAGATTGATCTTTGATTCATTGCTTGTGTATTTGGTTGGATTTAACAAGCCACCTGCGTGCAATTTATATTCAGCAAAACTTAGTAATTGATCATCCCTATAAAGCCTTAATTCTGCTTTGGTTAATACCATTGAAAAATCCCACTTTTGATAAGCAACATATTTCAAAACATACATACATTCTAAAGGTTTGGGATGATTATAAATTTGAGTTGAAATATGCTGGGCCTGCAAACCATTTATAAGAATGTTTTCAAAATTAGACACAATAACTTTAGGATTATGCTCAATACAAACATGCTTTAAATCATGTCTATCAATATCTTTTAAATTAGACACTTGAGAGCTTGCACACCCCAATAATGGAAGCATGATCAGACAACAATAAATAACCTTATTCATTTATCATCCAAAAGTTAAGCAGTTGAAATTAGCCTTTTTATAAGTGACACCGTCTCTACCGGTTTTTCCAGTGGAAACATATGACTTCCTGGAACAACCATATAAGGGGTACCGAACTTTTTCTTCGCCATTTGCGGAAAACCCCGTCCAATAAAAGGTCCTTTTTCAGCAATCACTAGCTGGACAGGCACTTGAGGTTTCGGCTGTGGCAACCACCAAAGAGAAGGATTGGTTCTAAAAATTTCTACCTCATCCATTTTTGCAATGGTCAACTCCACACCGCCTCGCTGCTTATCTTCCGTTAAAGCATGATCGATATAGGCTTGGAAACAGGTTTCATCAAAGTGTTGATAAAAGCCTTTAGAACGAAGCAATTCGGCTGCCTGTTCACGACTTTCCCAATGATCTCGGCGACGTAAAGATAAAGATGCCGGCGACATTTTGTCCAATGCTTTTAGCTTAAACAGTTTCGCCACTTGTAAGGCAAAAGATTCTTTACCCATAATCAGTGGCGGATCAATCATAATAACCTGTTCAAACAGTTCGGGACGTTTTAAAGCTGCCTGAAAAGTCAGCACTGACCCCAAAGAATGGCCAAGACCGATCACTTTGCGTCCATTGGCTTGACGTACAATGCTATCAACGACCTGACTAGTCAGGCTTTCCCAATGATTATCAATCGGGTAACGCTTGTCTGGCCCCAGCAAAGGTACATAAATAACGTCGTATTCATCTTTCAGCAAATCAAACAGCTTTTGATAAACTTTTGATGGCACGCCATTGGCGTGCGCAAAATGGATCAATGGTTTCATTGTAACTTCGTCGTTTGTTCAGATTGGACTTGTTGTGAAAGTGATGTTGCAAAACCTTGACCAATAGAACTTCCCATACGTCCAAGTACAGAATCAAAAGGACTATATTCAATGGTGTAGTTAACTGCTTTTTCCAGTTTCAATTCACGCTTCAGCGTATTCAGACTGCCGGTACGGTCTGCAATCCCCAATTTTACCGCTTGTTCACCCGTCCAGAATAAACCAGAGAATATTGCCGGATCTTGAGATTTCAGTTTCTTACCACGCCCCTGTTTCACTGCATTGATAAAATGATCATGGACATTATCAAGTACACCTTGCACATGCGCTTTTTGTGCAGCATCAACCGGTTGAGTCATGGAAAGCAAAGCTTTGTTTTCACCTGAAGTCATGGTGCGGTCTTCTACACCCAGCTTCTGCATTAAGCCATTTACACCATAGTTCGGCATAATCACGCCAATAGACCCGACCAGACTAGAGGGATTGACAATAATTTCATCGGCAGCTGAGGCGATGTAATATGCGCCTGAAGCACCCGTATCACCAATTACGGCATAGAGCTTTTTATCGACATGGGATTTTTTCAAATACTGGATTTCTTGCCAGATTTCATCCGATTGAACCGGTGATCCGCCTGGTGAATTAATATTCAAAACCACAGCTTTACTTTGTTTGTTTTCAAAGGCTTTCTTCAGTGCTTTAACTGTATCGGTACTATTGACACTTTGCTTGTCTGCAGCAATAGTGCCGATAATATCCACTACCGCAATATGCGAACTTGTAGTTGCCGTTGGATCTGTGGATGAGGTACTACAACTTTTTGCCATGACCACTAAAATAAAAAGGATATAAGCGAAAGTTAACAATTTAAAAAAGATACTCCAGCGACGTGCACGGCGCTGTTCTTCTACCGAAGCTAAAACGGCTTTTTCTAAAATATGCCATTCTTTGCCAGTTATATTTTGCGAATTTTGTGCTGTATTCTGAATTTCATTTTCTGGTTTTGGTGGCCAATCGGACATACAAAATAATCCAAGGATCAGTTAAATTGAACTCATTATATACACTGCATCATAGAAATCTGCCTAAACCATCTATTTTCGCCTATAATATTTGCTCTTTTTGACTCTTTACATACATTGACGATAGGCAATGACTGATCATACCCCAACGGATACAACATACCGCTTATTGAAATTTATAAGTCGCCAACCGATTCAGATTTCTAGATTTATCGCTCGAATGTTAGCTGGGCTCGTCAATTTTTTAAAAATGTCAAAAACCTCAGATACAATTCGTCTTAATCTTCAAATTGCTTTGCCAGAATTGACTGCTGCGCAACATGAAAAAATTATTCCAAAAGCAATTCATAATGAGCTGACTTCATATTTCGAATTTTTTAGTATTTGGGGTGCAGATAACCATAAAAATATTGCACGCATTCATTCAATTAGCGGTGAAAAACTGCTTCAAGATGCAGTCAAAGCACCTGAAGGTTTGGTACTGATTGTGCCGCATTTTGGTACATGGGAAATCATGAATGCCTATTTGGCTCAATTTACACAAATGACCATTCTGTATAAACCGGTCAAAAATGAATCTGCCGATCAATTTGTGCGTGAAGCCCGGAGTCGTGAACAGGCCAATTTGGTACCTACTGATGAATCTGGGGTAAGACAAATTTTTAAAGCGTTAAAACAAGGGGGGACTACAGTGATTCTGCCAGACCATACCCCAAATGTCGGTGGAGAAATGATCCCTTATTTTGGAATTCCTCTAGCCACCAGTAATTTAAGTGCCAAACTGATTCAAAAAACCAAAGCTAAAGCTTTATTTTTATATGCACTACGTAATGACAATCACGGTTTTGATATGCATATTGAGCCTGTCGATGATCGCATTTACCAAGGTAATCCCAATGAAGGTACGGGTGTGATTGTAGAGGCAATTGAAAATCTGATTCGCCGTTATCCCGAACATTACCACTGGAGCTATAAACGCTTTAAAGCCAGTCCAGAACTAGACAAGGTTTATCATTTAAAAACAGATGACGCATTAAAAGTAGTAGCTGAAGTTCGAGCGAAAGCCATTCAAACTGAAATAGTTTAAGGGGACTTTAACCATCGCTGTGAATCACGTTCAAACTCAATAGCCATTCTGTTTTGATGTCTTGAAAACCGGATACTGCCCTGCTGTACGGTTGTAAACAGAGGAATATTTAATTCTTTTAAACGGGATTTAAGCAGACTACTTGGATGTCCATAACGGTTATTAAAACCTGCCGATGCGACTGCCAATTTGGGATTTAATTGCTTTAAAAAATAATAAGCTGAACTATGCCGGCTGCCATGATGACCCAAAACCAAAACATCGACTTTTAAATCGGGATATTCTTGTAAAATCTGATATTCGGTTGGCCAACCCGCATCCCCCATTAAGAGAAAATTTTCATAAGGTTGTGCATTTTTCACCTGTAAATAAACCACACAGGACACCTCGTTCTTTTCATCTTTGGCATTTACCAACTGCGTTGATTTAGGTGACAAAACTGTCATTTTGACTCGATCATTCCATTGCCACTGTTGACCTTGATGACAATAATCAAACTGGCTGGACTCTGCTGTTTCAATTTTTTCATTGGAATAGACATGCTGGATCGTTAGATTCTGTCTGATCGACTCATAACCACCTTTATGATCCTGATCCAAATGCGTCAAAATCAGTTGATTCAGATTGCTCACGCCATTAACCGATAAAAATGGCAAAATAATTTGCTTGCCGACACTGAATTTGCTTTCATCATAATTTCCGCCCATATCCACCATCATTGTCTGGTCCTGATCCCTGATAAAAATTGCCTGCCCTTGCCCGACATCCAATACTGTTAATTCAAAGTCATTTTTATGAACATCGGCGATGATTAAAGGCATCCAACATAATACCGACCAGGTTTTGGGTACCACCCCACGCGGGAGAAACAGAATCAGCAAACCCAAACATAAACTCAGCCAGACCCAAATATTCATGGCAATCGGTTGTAATGCAGGTGAAAAAAGCTGATCTAAACCTTGCATGAAGATAAGCAAAATTGAAACACAGCCATCATTGATTTGAAAAATCAGACTTCCCAAGGGCTCAAAAATGAAATAGCACAACGTCGCGATAATATCTAAGGGAACAATCACGACACCAATCCATGGAATGGCAAATAAATTGCTCAATGGGGTAATCCATGCCACCTGTTTAAAGAAAATCAGCATCAATGGAAATAACGCCAAAAATATTTTCCACTGTGAATCGATTAAAATTTTAACTTGGATTTTAAGCATTTGAGTCTTGGTTTTGACTTCCTCTGCATGACTTTGCTGCTGCACGGTTTGATAAATACGCAGCAATACAAAGCACGCGCCATAGGACAACCAGAACGCAGCCGATAAAATACTGAATGGGTCGAATATCAATAAAATTGAAGCACTCAATAACAGAATACTTAAAGGCTGGATCTTTTGTTTGAACAGTAGGAACCCACTGATCAACAAACACGTGAGCAAGGTTCTTAAGGCGGGAATTTCAAAACCGACAAAAGCACAATACAGCAGGACACACATACAAAAAGGCACAATCAACAAATATTGTTTCGGCCATTTTAAATAAACTTGCGGACCATAGTAGCGAATAAGTTGATGTA
>JBLZXS010000050.1:0-8213 GCA_050285325.1 Acinetobacter sp. | reverse complement strand
TGGCAGGAGACTTCTGAACGCCATGCAACGGTTAACATAACGTGACCGAGGTTGAAATTTTGATAAGCAAAAGTTCCAATTAAAGGATGACTGCAAATGCCTCCATCATAAAGAGGATGTACTCGAGTCTCTAACTCATTTAAATTCAAGTGTATACCCAAGCCAGATGCTTTCAATACCGCTTCTTTAGTAGTCCAGACTTTAAACCAGTAATCACGATCTTGCTCCAGTGCATTCCAGTGTTGCAATTCATGAGGATGAAACGCATGCTTGGCCAAAGCTGAAAATCGTACTTTCCGATCCAAGTCCTCAATATCCACCCCTAAATCTGGCATATGGGTGCTCGTGGCTAAAGCATAATTTTTTTGACTATGACTATGATTAAAATGAAACTGGGGAAATTTAATTAAATAAGGTTTGCCATGTTCAGTGGTAGCAAAATCATCTTGTTGAATTGGGGTACATAACTGTTGTGAGAGCAACTGATTTCGATAAGCATAGATACCCTGTTTTTGTTGCTGAATTTTGCTCTTACGATCCAATTCTTTAGATAGAGGAACAATATGCTCAATTGTATCGACCGCTATTCGTATCAATCTGCTCATATATCTAACTTTATCCAAAAAATATCATGACATCTTAAAAGAAAAAAGCCCAAAGTAAACTTCGGGCTTTTTATCGGCATCAACAAAAATCAATTAGCGCTTAAATTTCTTTTCAGCCTTTTTAAATTTCTGTACATAACGACGTTTACGCGCAGCCACACGTTCGTCCATTTGCGACTTGCGCCCTTCAAATGGATTTTCAGACGTTTTAAAGTCAATACGAACCGGTGTGCCTTCAAGTTTATAGACGCGACGGAATACATTTTCCAAATAACGGCGATAATCGGCAGGAGTTTTATCTACCTTGTTACCATGCACCACGATTGTTGGTGGATTTTGTCCACCCATGTGGGCATAACGCATTTTAATACGTTTACCGCTAATCATTGGGGGTTGATGGGCGTCAGTTGCATCATTCAAGATTTGCGTTAATTTTGCAGGCGATACTTTCAAATGCGAAGAATCATATGCACGGTGAATCGAAGGATACATTTCCCCCACACCAGTACCATGAAGTGCAGAAATTAAGTGCACTTTGGCCCATGGAATAAAGTCAAAACGACGTTCAACATCAAGCTTACATTGCTTGCGGTCGTACTCCGTCATGTTATCCCACTTATTAATCGCAATCACCATTGCTCGACCTGCTTCTAAAGCATAGCCAATCAAATGCAGATCTTGCTCAACCACACCTTCACGAGCATCCAATACTACAACAACAACATGGGCATCTTTAATCGCTTGTAAAGTTTTCACGATTGAGAATTTCTCAACCATTTCGTCTACTTTACCTTTACGACGTACACCCGCAGTATCAATTAAGGTGTATTTCTTTTCATTCCGTTCATACGGAATATAAATAGAATCACGCGTGGTTCCTGGCATGTCATAAACCACAACACGCTCTTCACCGAGTAAACGGTTGACCAAAGTCGATTTACCCACATTCGGACGACCAATCACGGCTAAGCGTAAACCGGTATTTTGGTCATGCAACTCAGGATCTTCATCCTCAGGAACATCTTCAAGCACGTCTTCAAGCATTTGAGCGACGCCACGACCGTGACTTGCTGCAACATGCAAAGGTTCGCCAAAGCCGAGTTGGTAAAACTCAACCACGGCCGCTTCTGCATGTACACCATCAACTTTGTTTGCAACCAAGTAAACTTTTTTCCCGAGGGTACGAAGTTCTCGTGCAATCTGTTCATCTGACGCTAGTAATCCCGCACGCGCATCAACAACAAAAACAATAATATCGGCTTCATTAATGGCTGTTTTTGATTGCTCAGCCATATAGGAATCGATACCAGCTTCACTTTCACCGATACCGCCTGTATCGACAACAATGAAGGATTTATTTTGGAAAACTGCGTCGCCATATTTGCGGTCACGAGTAAGACCAGCAAAATCGGCAACGAGTGCATCACGACTCTTGGTAATCTGGTTAAATAACGTTGATTTTCCGACGTTCGGACGCCCAATTAGCGCAATTACGGGTTTCATAAATTAACGGTTCTGCCAAACGCTTAACGCGCCCTTTCTGGTGGAGACATATAGTTGTCCATCAATTTCGCGTAGTGAACGTACTTCACCACTTGTTTTTGATCGACCAATGAGTTGCCCAGAAGCTGGATCGATTAGGTGCAATACACCATCGAGATCACCAACCACAAGGTCTTGTCCGAGAACAACAGGATTACTGAGCTGACGATTAAGCAAACTCTCGTTTTGCCATAATTGCTCACCTGTTGTTAGTGCATAAGCAGTGATTTTGCCATCTGCCTGTGCAACAAAAACGGTATTATTCATTACTTCTGGACGTTGAATACTGCTTGCATCTTCACTCCACACCACTTGTTGTGAAGCTAAATCGGTAACAGTGACTTGTCCTTGGAAACTGGTTGTTACAAGAAACTGCCCTGCAACAACTGGATCGCCATCAATATCATTGAGACGTTGAATATCTGAACGGCCTTCACTTACTGCAACACGGCGCTGCATACGCGGCACACCACTGAGTATATCAATGGCATATACGTAAGCATTTGACGAAGCAATCAATACCGTACGCGGATCGAGTGCGACTGGTGATGCCATTCCACGTAAGCTAAATTGTACATTAGGAAGGTTATATGTCCAAACTTGCTGACCAGTGGCAAGATCATGCGCATAGACAGTACCATCATTACTAACAGTAATGACACGACCGGATTGAATCAGTGAAGCAGATAAAATGGCACCTGCCAATTGCGCAGTCCACTTTTGCTCACCTGTCGCCTGATCCAGAGCAAACAACTGCCCTTTGTTATTACCCACAACAACAGTACCTTCAGCGGCTTCTACACCTGAGCTTAAGCCCTGCTTAGACACCTTTTTTTCCCAGATACGTTGCTTACCTTGATAAGCCGCAACTTCACCTTTTGGATCTAAGGCAAAGATCACACCGTTATCCACATCTAAACGCAGACGTAATGGATCCGCTTTCGATGTTGATGAAACACTTTGCGAAAATACCGGCACAAGACTTTTAGCTTGTGTCAATTTAGGTAATGGATTCGGTTTAACTTCTTCCACTTTAATTTTATTGGTTGAACAGCCAACAAGTGCGAAGGTTAAAATTGTCAGCGCAAACGGTATTTTGTATTTTCTATCCATTATGACTCATCCACTTGTGTTTCTAAAATTGGTCGCTCTACCTCAGGATCATCAACTAAAACGCCTACACTTTCGAGTTTAATTTGTAAAATTTGACGTTCCTGCTGACGTTCAACCAGCGCATCCCATGCACTCTTGTACGATTTTTTGGCATTTTCTATATCATTTTTAGCAACATACACATCACCCAACGCTTCATCAGCGGTTGCTTTAAAAGCGGGATCTGTCACTGCTGATAATGTTTTTAACGCATCATCATATTTCTTTTGCGCAAGCTGAGCATAAGCCAGGCGAAGCTTAACCAGTTGAACCAAACCGGTATCATCCAGCTTAGAATTTTCAACTTTTTTCAAAGCACGTTCTGCATGCGCATAATCAGCTTTGTCATAAGCCAGTTTCGCCATCAACAATTGCGTTTGAATGGCTTGCGCAGAATCTGGTGCTTCTTTGACAATTTTATCCGCAGTGGCAGATAACGCATTAAATGCATTGGCATTGCCTTGTGCATTTTTAGCATCATCCATCAACTGCTGAACCTTGGCTGTTTCCATCTGAGATTCAGCCAGATTTTTCTTCTGCCAATATTCCCATCCGAAAAAGGCAATCAACGCAATTAAAATCCCACTAATCATGGCAGAACCATATTTTTTAGTGAAAGATTTTAAGCTATCAAGTTGTTCTTCATCACTCAATGCGTTCATGTAATTACCTTTTCCTTATGTTTTTTAAGCTTATTTTGAAGAAAATTTTTCAATGAAGAATGGCACAATATTCGCCACAGCAACATCAGTCTGCTCGGCGGTCGCCAATTCTTTCACCGCTAATTGTTGTGCTTCCCACTCACGTTCACCGGCAATCACGGCAAAAATCGCGCCGGATTGATCCGCTTTTTTCATCTGAGATTTCATCGAACCTTGTGATCCGACTTTCAGGCGAATAGTGCTATTTGCCGCTTCCAGCTGGTTACGAATCTGTTCTGCAAGTACCAAGGCTTTACCTTGTGATGCAGGATCCGACAACAAGAATACTTCACAATCACGTACAGGTGAATTGTCTTCAACTTGTTCAAGTAAAAGAAGTAAACGCTCAATTCCCATGGCGAAGCCAACCGCAGGAACAGACTGATCTGCCTTGCCTTTCAATTGACCGACAAGACCGTCGTAACGGCCACCGGCACATACGGTTCCTTGTGAACCCAAATGAGTCGTAGTCCATTCAAAGACAGTTTTGTTGTAGTAGTCAAGACCGCGAACCAAGGTTGGGTTAATCACAAACTCTACACCCGCATCAGTTAAATACTGCTGCAACTGGGCAAAATGCGCGAGGGTTTCCTCCCCCATGAAATCATGCAGTTTTGGTGCATTTGCAAGAATTTCCTGAGTACGTGCATCTTTCGAGTCCAAGATACGCAGTGGATTGGTACTTAAACGGCGTTGTGAATCTTCGTCTAACTCCGCTTTATGCGCAGTTAAAAATTCTACCAATGCAGCACGGTATTCCGCACGTTCCTCTGACTCACCCAAAGTGTTCAGTTCTAAACGAACTTTATCCGCCACACCCATGCGTTTCCACAAACGTGCAGTCATCAAAATCAATTCTGCTTCCATATCCGGTGTAGCCACACCAAATGTTTCTACGCCAAATTGATGAAACTGACGGTAACGGCCTTTTTGTGGCTTTTCATAACGGAACATCGGTCCGACATACCAGACACGAGGTGTCGCACCGCGAAGCAAGTTATGCTCGAGCATGGCGCGTACACAGCCTGCAGTACCTTCAGGACGCAAGGTCAAAGACTCAGGTGGATTACCCTTATCCAAGAACGTGTACATTTCTTTTTCAACAATATCCGTAGCATCACCAATTGAACGTTTGAACAGATTGGTCTGTTCAACAATCGGCAAACGGATTTGCTGGTAACCATAAGCATCCATTAACGATGCTAAATGTTGCTCAAGACGTCTCCACGCAGCAGTTTGCGTTGGAAGAATGTCATTAAAACCTTTGATTGCAACAATTGAACTCATGACCTACTCAAAAACTTGTGCGAATAATTTCTTTAGATTTAGCTTCTTCAAGCTCTTGAACACGTTGACGAACCATCGTTTCGATTTCATCAACCAATTGATTGGTATCGATTAAATGGCTTTTTTCACCATTACGATACACCAGTGAACGCGGACTTGCACCAACCACCCCAATATCGGCTTCTTTGGCTTCACCCGGACCATTCACTTTACACCCAATCACGGATACATCCATAGGGGTGCGAATATCTTCCAAACGCTCTTCCAGTGATTGCATCACTTTAATCACGTTAAATTCCTGGCGCGAACAGCTTGGGCAGGCAATGAAGTTAATTCCGTTAGAACGCAGTCCCAATGATTTTAAAATATCAAAACCAATTTTCACTTCTTCTTCAGGCTCTGCTGCCAAGGAAATACGCATGGTATCGCCAATGCCTTCCATCAACAAACCACCCAGGGCAATTGCTGACTTCACAGAACCGGTACGGTAGATCCCCGCTTCTGTTACACCCAAATGCAGGGGATTATCAATTTGCGCTGACAATAAACGATAAGCATCCATGGTCAAAAACACATTGGATGCTTTCACTGAAATTTTGAATTCCTGAAAATCCAGACGATCTAGAATATCAATATGACGCATCGCAGATTCAAGTAATGCCTGACCAGTCGGTTCGCCATATTTTTTCTGAATGTCTTTTTCCAGGGAACCAGCATTCACGCCAATACGCATCGAAATATCATTGTGACGTGCCGCAGCAACCACTTCACGAATTTTCGCTTCAGAGCCAATATTACCCGGGTTAATACGCAAGCAATCTGCACCTGCATCGGCAACAGCCAAAGCAATTTTATAGTCGAAATGAATATCGGCGACCAAAGGCACATTCACCTGTTTACGGATTTCACCAAATGCCGCAGCTGCTTCCATAGTAGGTACAGAAACACGCATGATGTCCGCACCGGCATCGGCACAACGTTGAATTTGCGCAACTGTTGCAGCCACATCACAGGTTTCAGTATTGGTCATACTTTGGATGCTAATCGGCGCATCACCGCCTACATAGACAGAACCTACACGAATTTTACGAGTCGGACGGCGCTTTATCGGATTTTCAATCATTAATATCGCTCTTCTCTTTACCCATTAACGTGACAAACGGAAGTCTGCTTTGCCATTCACTGTATAAGGTGACAACGCAATTTTCTCATTATTTAAGGTTAATGTGACAGCTGATGCATCATCAAGGCGAATTTGGAACGGTGTTTCGCCATTCAATTCGACTGTTGATGCTTGACGACCTGTTGCCAGAACTTTACCGGTTGAATCTACAATATGAACAGAAGTTGGACGGCTGAACTCAAGTTCCAACTGATCACCCGAAACTACTGTTGAATTATCTAAATTCAACACTTCTACATCGGATTTTGCTGGTGCAATTTCCTGGCTATCATCTTTATTAGAAGACCAGTTTTGAATAGCCATAACCGCAACTGCTAGAGCCACAAGTGTCACCAAAGCGATCACAATACGTTTTAACCATTTCTTGTTGCGATCACTATTAGAACCGGGCAATTTACCCATAATCCTAATCGGTGAATTATTTAAGGCATGATTTGGCAATAACCCAGTATCATTTTGATAAATTTCATCAAAACGCTGAATAATAGAAGTTGCATCGACCTTTAAATATTTCGCATAAATGCGATAGTAACCTTTAATAAAAGTCGCTTCAGGTAACACTTTATAATCATCTTGTTCTAAAGCAGTCAAAGTTTTCACAGGCATGTTTAAATCTTTGGCGGCTTCATTTAATTCACGTTTTTGCGCAATTCGAATTTGACGTAAGTACTCACCTGGACGCTGAACATTTCCTAATGCATTGGGTACCACGCTTGAACCATTTGATTGCTGTGAATTAGGATTTACTTCCATACGGCCTCAGTACTGTACTGTAATTGCAGATAACGTTGGTATTCCGGACTCTCTGGGAAAAGCGCACGTAATTGATTAACCAATACTTGCATTCCCATTCTGTCACTATTTGCCCGTGCATTTCGGATACCGATCCAGAGCGCACGTGCACCTTGATTTTTCTGACCTACACCACGCACAAACTGTTCATACAACTGTGTCGCAGCAGCGGTCTGCTGTTTCAAATAAAAAATTTCCGATAACTCTAACATTGAAATGTAGGAATCACGATTTACTTGCAAGGCTTGTTTGAATGATTTTTCAGCATTCGACATATCGCCTAGTTTTAAATAAATGCGTCCTACATTTTCCAATGCTTTGTAGCGCTGATCATAGCCCAATGTAGTACCGGCTACATTGAGCTGCTCAATTGCATCATTATAACGTTCTATTTGATACAAATAAGTACCGTAGTTGTTACGTGCCTGCGCATTTTTAGGATCAGCAGAAATAGCACGCTTAAAATATGCGTCTGCTTTATCCATACTGACTTTACTGCCTTCTTGTTGCAGTAAAATCCCCATCATCATATTTGCAGCCGAATCACGAGAATTCATTTCAAGCGCTTGATCTAAAGTACGCTTGGCAGAATCCAGATCACCCGATTTAATATATTCTGCAGCCAATTGAGTGCGAACCTTAATCGCTTTTTCAGGATCTTTCTTGACCATTGTGGTTTGCGTTTGACACGCACCAAGCACAATAGCAGACATACAAATTGTTGTAATAAAAGCTAATTTATATGCGGGCTTTCTCAATTGGCGTCCCCTTTTATTATCCTTGAGAGCGCATAATCTCATTCTGCTGCGCTACTTTCTTTTTCCACTGTTCCGCACGACGTGTACGGTCAGCCACCTGACCCACTAACTGTCCGCACGCAGCATCAATATCATCACCACGTGTCTGACGAATCGTACACACAAAACCGGCATCAGACAAAGTTTTTTGGAA
>JBLZXS010000049.1:0-11346 GCA_050285325.1 Acinetobacter sp. | reverse complement strand
ACCCATACTCATGGTAACGTAATGACTCGCGAAATGATGGTTGATTTCGTAAATGGTAATGAACTTGAAGCAGTTCCTGCTGCGGATCGTGCACGTTTGGCTGAAATGACGCCTGCTACTTATACCGGTAATGCAGCTGAGCAAGCGAAACAAGTTAAAGATTTAATTGCTAAAATCTAATTAAATTTTAATCAGAAAAAGCGAAGCTCCAGCTTCGCTTTTTTATTATAATTTCTCTACTTTATAATCGAAAATAATAAGATGATTGAATACCAATTCACCTTAAAACATTGGCTTAGTTTAGGGTTTTTAGCAATTACCCTTATAATTGCAAGTATTCAACCGCTCGAATTATTCTCTTATGTGCTGCATCAGATCGGTACAGCCTTCATGCTGATTGTTCTGTTTATCTGTTTTAAAAAAATTGGGCTCAGCTATTTTAGTTTTTTGTTTTATCTTTTATTTTTACTGATTCATATTCTGGGTGCGCACTATCTATATTCTTATGTACCCTATAATGAATGGATCAAACAATTCTTCAATTTTGATTTAAATCAGAGTATGGGCTGGACACGAAATATGTACGATCGTCTGGTGCATATTGCCTATGGCTTATTGCTTTATCCCTTCTTCTATCGCCTGTTTCAAGTCTGGCTGCCTGCGCTTAAACCTAGAGTGCTTTTTCTATTAGTGATCCAGTTTGTTATGGTGAGCAGTCTGATCTACGAATGGATTGAATGGTGGATTGCCATTGGTTTATCACCCGAGGAAGCTGAAAATTATAATGGTCAGCAAGGTGATATCTGGGATGCGCATAAAGATATTTTACTGGCGACTATAGGCGCAATGATTACCGGTATTCTCTGTCTAATCAAAGTATCCAAACATAAATATTAAATAAATAGTGAAGCTTTTAGATCGCCCTTTTTTATTGCTGAACCAAGGTCGGTCAATCAATTTCAGTATTTTAGATTCACCCAGATTCTTATTTTTAAACTTGTCATAGTACTCAAAACAAATATGCTCCCCCTTCTGTTTACGTACTAAATATTCTTCAAACCTTAAATGCCGATTATATTTTGAACCATCAAACTAAATCGCGATCCGTTCAAAATGATCACGTTTGACTGAATAGGTTTTATAAAATTGTACTTTTCCACATGCCTGATAAATATCTACCGGTTTTTGAACGTATGAATGAAAGCCGATACCCACCATTACACAACCCGGTATAGCCAACAACATCGGAGCACTTGCCTTCCAATCTTGAGGCTCTACATGCGGAACAATATACATGATTGCCAGCATCGGCAGCACCACAGTCAGAACAAACCCAAAAACAAGAAGAAAACTTTCATTATTACTATATATATTATTGATATTTAAGCTTTTATAGTAACACTAATCTTATTCTGAATATCTAAAAATAAAAAAACGTGCCGAGGCACGTTTTAAAAATCACTTAGCAAACCGAATTAAAGCTTAGGATCACGCAGTTGAATGACATTCGCACTCGCTTTTGACAATGTTTCCATGACCTTATTCACCACTGCTGGCACTAAACCATCTGCCATTTGTGCAGCTTGTAAACCCAGCTTTTCACCCAAAGTTGGTTTACGACGGGTATCAATCACATATACATCATGCTGAGCCAATAAACCCAGCAAATATTCATCTGAGGTTTGCAGTTTATCCACCAAGTTCAATGCAAGTGCATCCTTCCCGTACCAATGTTCACCTGTTGCGACTTTTTCAATATTCAGTTGCGGGCGATATTTTTCAACAAAGTGCTTGAACAGCTCATGGGTTTGTTGCAGTTCTTCTTCAAATTTCGCTTTACCTTCAGTGGTATTTTCGCCAAACATGGTCACAGTACGTTTAAACTCACCGGCGGTATAGAGCTCAAAATCAATATGCTTTTCTTTCAATAAACGATTGAAGTTAGGCACTTGAGCAACGACACCAATCGAACCGACCACTGCAAAGGGTGCAGAAACAATCTCGTTGGCAATGCATGCCATCATATAACCGCCACTTGCCGCAACCTTATCAAGCAGCTAAACCATAACCATGTACCATACCGCCCGGACTTTCTAAACGTACCACAACACGATCACGCCCTGCTTTTGCCGTCGCCAAAATGAGGGTGATTTCTTCACGTAAACTTTCTACCGCAGATGCAGCAGTATCACCTTTAAAATCGAGGACATAAATTTTTTGATTGTTCTTTTTACGCAAACGGGCTTCTTTCGAAAGCTGTTGAGTGAGTTGTAATAGTTCAAATTTAGATGCCGTGGTTTGCGCAACTTTTTTACGTTGTTCGTTTACGCGCGCATTTAAATGGCTGATTCGAATTTCTGCGGGTAGTTTCGGGGTATGGAATAGCATATAAAATGATTTCTCTAATTGTATTTGCAGTTGTCTTTAACATGAGGCCAATCCATTGAAAATTCAATATGAATTTTATAAATGATCTTACTAAATAGACACCCTCCTATTAGTTATTCTCCTATATTTATCCAATCATTTTTAAAAACAAATACTTAATAAATAGTTAAACAATACAGGTTAAATGAATTTAAGCTGAGTATGTTGCAATTGTTTTTAGATAGCCCTATTCAATAAAAATAATGAGTAAATAAAAAAAGAGCCAATTGGCTCTTTTTTATTTACTTTCAGATTAACCAAAACGCCCAGTAATATAGGCTTCAGTCAATTGATGATCTGGCTGAGTAAAGACTTTTTCAGTCGCATTGACTTCAATCAAATCACCCAAATGGAAGTAAGCAGTACGGTCAGATACACGTGCTGCCTGTTGCATTGAGTGCGTCACAATAGCAATGGTGTATTGAGTCGAAAGATCTGAAATCAGTTCTTCAATTTTTGCCGTAGCGATTGGATCCAGTGCTGAACACGGTTCATCCATTAGAATGACTTCCGGACTGACCGCAATGGTACGTGCAATACATAAACGCTGTTGCTGACCACCGGAAAGCCCTGTACCTGGCTGATTTAAACGGTCTTTGACTTCATCCCAAAGTCCGGCTTTATGCAGGCTATTTTCAACAATTTCTTCAAGGTCGTATTTGTCACGCGCCAAACCGTGAAGTTTCGGACCATAAGCGACGTTATCAAAAATTGATTTCGGGAAAGGATTCGGTTTCTGGAACACCATGCCGACTTGAGCACGAAGTAATACCACATCCAGATTCGGATCATAGATATCTTGATTATCCAGCATTACTTTACCGGTGACACGACACGAATCAATAGTGTCATTCATACGGTTTAAAGTACGTAGAAAAGTCGATTTACCGCAACCAGACGGACCAATAAAAGCAATTACTTCATTTTCATAGATATTGAGATCAATACCCTTAATTGCTTCTGCTTCGCCATAGTAAACATGAACATCCGAAGTGCTGATTTTAACATTCGATGTTTCATTTTCTTTTTTAGCCGAAGGACTGGTATCAAATTGAGAAACAAATGAAGTCCCTTGACGTTTTTTATCTACTTCGTGAGAGGTAAATTGCTTCTGATCTTGGTTCACGGTTTGATCCTGTTCTAAGGAATTTGTTTTTGACATAGCTGTTACAGTATTCATATATTGTCCCTTTTACCAGCGCACTTCAAACTTCTTACGCAACCAGATTGCCAGACTATTTAAGCCAACCATCAGTGCAAGTAAGACAATAATTGCCGCAGCAGTACGTCCTTCAAAGAAGTTACGTAATTCATTGCCTTGCCATAAGAAAATTTGTACCGGTAAAGCAGTGGATTGATCTAATGGTGTAGCTGGAACACTCGCTACAAAGGCACTCATACCTATCAGGAGTAATGGCGCTGTTTCACCTAGGGCCTGTGCGACACCAATAATGGCACCCGTCAAAATCCCGGGAATCGCAAGTGGCAATACATGGTGAAATACGGTTTGTACACGAGAAGCACCCAAGCCCAATGCCGCTTGACGAATGGATGGAGGAACCGCTTTAAGCGATGCACGAGTGGTAATAATCACGGTTGGCAAGGTCATCAGACTGAGTACCAGACCACCGACCAAAGGTGCAGAAATCGGTAAATGCATCCAGCCAATAAAAATGGCGGCACCAAGTAAACCAAAGACAATCGACGGTACAGCTGCCAGGTTATTAATATTGACTTCTACAATATCGGTAATGAAGTTTTTAGGTGCAAACTCTTCCAGATAAATGGCAGATGCCACGCCAATTGGAATCGAGATAAAAATCACGATCAGCATCATGAACAACGAGCCCATGATTGCACCAGCTAAACCAGAAGTTGCTGGAGAACTGCGCGAGTCTGGATTGGTGAAAATATTGGTGTTAAAGGTGTTTTCAAGTACACCTTTGGCTTTTAAATCATCGGCAATTTGACGCACTTCCGGACTGAGTTGTTGCTGATCATCCGGTAATGAGCGATCAATATTTCCCGCCAACCACACATCTACATTGGCATCAGCCAGAATATTTAAATCTTTTTTCTGACCAATAAGTGCCGGATCTGCAAGCACCAGGTCACGTAAGCGATAGGCTTCTGAACTGGTATACAGACTTCCCAACTCATCGCGTTGCGAGGCAATACCTGGATCTTTTGCAATTAAAGCATTTACGATCAAAGCATCCCAATCAACCATGCCCATTTCAGTTTGCCATGCAATAAAGCGCTCTTGAAAATGGGCAGGCGTTTCACCTGCTTGTTTAGTTGGCTTCGCACCCGCATTAATCACAGTCGGGTCAAAATAGACTGGAACTGTCATACTGGTTTGCCAGAATGCCGGTAAACCTTTTGCCAGAATACTGCCGAATAACAGCACGACAAAGAACAGACCGGTAATGACCGCAGAAAAGCCAAATACACGAAATATTTTTTCTTTACGATGGCGCTTTGCTAGAGAGCTGGCAATTCTTTGTTTACGTTTCTCGCGTAATTCAGCGGCAACGCGTGGATCATGTGCCTGATCCAGAGGAGATGTATTTGAAGTACTCATTCGTATTGCTCGCGATATTTACGCACGATATACAGTGCAACAATGTTCAGACCTAAAGTAATCACAAACAGGGTTAAACCTAAAGCGAATGCCACCAATGCTTGTGGACTGGCAAAGTCAGTATCACCTGTAAGCTGATTGACAATCGTAATGGTCACAGTTGAAATTGCTTCCAGCGGATTGGCATGCAGTAAAGGACTATTCCCTGCTGCCAAGACCACGATCATGGTTTCACCAATCGCACGAGATGCTGCAAGTAAAAATGCCCCGATAATACCCGGCAATGCTGCGGGTAAAACTACCTGACGAATGGTTTCAGACTTGGTTGCACCGAGTCCCAAAGAACCATCACGAAGTGCACGAGGCACTTGGGTAATAATGTCATCAGAGAGTGAAGATACAAACGGGATAATCATAATCCCCATCACGAAACCGGCAGTTAAGGCACTGGTCGCATTAATTTCCAGTCCAATGCTCGCACCAAGCATTTTGAAAAATGGACCGATAATCATCAATGCAAACACCCCATACACAATCGTTGGAATACCTGCTAATACTTCAATTGCGGGTTTTGCCCAGGCACGAAAGCTAGGTGATGCATATTCAGCCAAGTAAATTGCAATCATCAGGCCAACTGGAACTGCCACCAATAAGGCAATACCGCTGACCATGAGCGTACCCCAGAGCAGTGGTAGCAAACCGTAACTGCCTTCTGCATTTCCAGAAGTACTAAATCCAGGATTCCATTCTGTACCCAAGAAAAAATCGACTGGGCTGACGAAGTTGAAGAAGCGCATCGCTTCACTAAACATCGACATCACGATACCGATGGTGGTTAAAATCGCTACGCCCGAACAGAGAGCCAAAGCCAGATTAATGGTTTTTTCGACCTGATTACGCGCACGGTATTGTTGGGCAACACGTTTTTTCGCCCAAATCAAACCCAGCAAGGCTGCACAGATCACCACGGCCAATTTAGCAAAGGAACTGATGATTTCAATTTTTGATAACTGTTGTGCGGCTGCAATTTCATATGCCGTGGCTTGATCACTTACTCCAAAACCAGAAGCAATTGCCTGAACACGATCAATTAAAACTTCAATACTCGCTTGATCTAACGTCGTTGCAATATTTGCAGGTACATTCGCTAAAACCACGTGCCGCAAGATATTTGGTTCAACAATATTCCAAACCAATAAAATCAAAAAAGCAGGGATACCACACCATAAAGCCACCAACGCACCGTAATATCCGGGACGTGAATGCAATTTCGCAGAGTTATTTCCCTTACCTGCTAGGTTACGACTTTTAGATAACCCGATTTGATAGGCTACGGCAATCAATGCCAATAACACACCTATAAGTAGCAGATTCATGTATTCTCCGGCATTTTTTCAATTTTCATGCTTTGAAAACCTTGTCTTTGCAAAAAAGCCGATGCTAGGAACTCTCCTAGCATCAGCTCATTCATCCTAATTACTTAACTGCTTTACCCGCTTTTAAATCTGCAAGAACTTTGGCACGTTCTTTATCAGACATTGAAATCAGGCCAGCTTTTTCTAACTTAGAACCTTTACCTGAAACTTTTTTATTCAGGAAGTATTCAGAATATTGTTGTAAGCCTTTGATTGACTTAAGGTGTTCACCTTTCACGTAGAAGAACAATGGACGTGATACTGGATAAGAACCGTTCAGAATAGTTTTCTCTGATGGCACCACATTGTTTACGGTTGCTACACGCAATTTGTCACGGTTTTGGTCATAGAAACCTAGACCAAACACACCCACCGCACTTGGTGAAGTTTTTAAACGTGCCAGTGTTTCCGTATAGTCGCCAGAAATTTCAATTACTTTGCCGTCTTTACGGAAAGTCGAACATGCTTTCTTCTGTGCATCTTTGTCTAAATTTTTGAAATATGCATAAGATTCACAACCTGCTTCAACCATTTTTTCCTGGAACACTTCACGTGTACCGTGGTTAGAAGCTGGAATTACTAAAGTAATTGGTTCATTTGGAAGTGATTTGTCAATTTGGTTCCAACGTGTATACGGGTTTGCAACCAATTTACCATTTGAAGGTAACTCTGCTGCAAGTGCGGCAAATACATGTTGTGGACGTAATTTATAAGCTGCTTTTTTTGAGTTAGAGGCAAATACAATACCGTCATAACCCACTTTAATTTCAATGACTTGATTTACGCCTGCTTTTTTACATGCAGCCAGTTCAGAATCTTTAATTTTACGAGATGCATTGGCGATGTCGATGGTGTTGTCACCCACGCCTTGACAGAATTGCTTCAAACCGCCAGAAGTACCACCCGAACCTACAACCGGTGTTTTAAACTGCGGGAAAGTGTTACCAAATTCTTCTGCTACAATACTTGAATAAGGCAGTACAGTTGAAGAACCGGCGATTTGGATAGTGTCACGAGCTGCATTTGCGGTTGTTGCTACAGCTGCCCCAGAAACTGCTAAAGCAAGTGCGATGTGATTTAAGCGCATTCTTTTCTCTCTTCATTAGATGCAATATTGAAGTACGCTACTTTTTATAAAGTGTTGTACTTTTTCGATAGTTGCATTTTGATTTTATAATATGACAAAGAAGTTACAGCTATATGACGTTTTAATGATAATTGATATAACTGTTTTTTTATAATTATAAACCCATAAAAATCAATTAATAACATTGGTTTTAATCTTACCTATTTTTTATTTTAGGGTCGTTATAATTGTAATAATTCATTTACTGTCATCAAAAATCATTGCTTATTATTCCATCATTGATTTGTTCGTCTGACCATTTTGATCAATTTATCAGATCCATTTACGTTCAATTATTCACCAAAGAGCCTGATTCAATTTTTACAGGCAAAAAAAATCCCTATATAAGGTATCTTTTAATCACACTCAAATGACTCTGTTCAACCGCCTATATCTACAAATCACACATCGCAAATAAGCATTATTACATCTGTTCATTTCTTTATTAAATTTTTGACAGATTCACTGTTCTAATTTTCGCAATCCAAGATCCAATTAATTGAAATTTCAAAGAACAGTGCTTTGTTTTATATTCAAACTCAAGATTAAAAAATGATTCAGTTATGAATAGTAAAAATATTGCTACTTTTAATTCTGATTTACCCGTACATATGACATTTGCAGAACAGGACTGGCATTTATTAGCCCAACATTGGTATCCGATTGCCCGTGCCAGTGATCTTACTGACCAACCCACAGGCACCCTGTTGCTAGATATGCCCCTTGTCATCTATAAAATGGATGACCAGTTAATTGTTGCCAAAGACGCCTGTCCTCACCGGGGTGTGCCTTTAAGCTTGGGCAAAAATGATGGTCAAGGCGTGGTCTGTCGTTATCATGGTTTACGTTTTGGCAGTGAGGGTAAATGCAACCGCATTCCTGCGCATCCACAACACAAAATTTCCGATCGTTTTCATTTACGCACTTATGCCTCTGTTGAAAAATACGGTTTGATTTGGTGCTCACTGACTGCAGCACAGGATGCTGAACCGACGATCCCCCATATGCCGTTTTGGGATGATGCTGAATACCAGCAACTACTTTGTCCTCAAGTAGACATTAACTGCTTTGCAGGAAGACAGCTCGAAGGTTTTATTGATGTGGCTCATTTTGCTTGGGTGCATCCAGATACGTTTGGCGATCCGGATCATGTAGAAGTGCCTGACTATACCACCACTGAAACTGATTATGGCTTTTCGGCAGAATATATAAGTTGTGTGGGGCGTTATCCCATTGGACCAGATCAGCGTGGTCAATCAGACTTTAAATGGCTCAGACATTTTGAAATCAGCCTCCCCTTTACTGCAACACTGACCATTCATTTCCCGAATGATGCCAAACAAGTCATTATGAATGCGGCATCTCCGATGACAGCGCGTCAAACTCGACTATTTGCACCGATTTGCCGGAATTACGACAAAGATTTACCGGTTGAAGATGCCTATGACTTTAACTTAAAAATTTTTGAGGAAGATCGTTTAATTGTAGAAAATCAGAAGCCTGAATATCTGCCTTTAGATTTGTCAATGGAAGCGCATTTTCCCGCAGATCGCAGTTCGAGCATGTACCGTAAACTGTTGCGAAAAATGGGCTTTAGTCCATTGTTTGCAGCTTAGACAAAGAGGTTATTTATAATCAATGAGGACATAGCTGCCCTCATTGACTTGAGTTTAATATTCTAATTTTACGTCATTTCTAATGGGAAATTTCTGCAAAATCAGTTTGACCCTTTTGAAGAGGTGTTTGATATTTGATTAAGAAAACACAGCATAATGCGATGATTAACGGAACGCCCAGCGCATAAAAATAACCGGTTACGCCATAGCCAGTTAAAATAATCCCACCAATGGCTGAACCAATAATTGCCCCCATTCGTCCCATGCCAATGGCCCACCCTGTTGCCGTTGCTCGAACTTGGGTTGGATATGCAGCGACCACCAAATAATTGAGTGCCAGTTGCTGGCCTCCAATCCCAAAGCCGGCCAAGGCAATTAGTGCAAAAATATAGCCCCATTGCTGAGTTTCGATGAGTAGGCCTAGCCCTATAACCACAGCTAATCCTGTGAACAGCATAAAAGTTAATATTTTGGCTGTATTTAATTTGGGTAACCAATAAGCCAAAGGTATGGCAAAAACAATAAAGGCTGCATTCACGGTGACAGAAGCATAAGGTGCTTGCTCTGGTGCCAGACCTGCCTGTTTTAAAATGGTAGGCAACCATGACAACAACATGAACCAAGCGATCCAGTTAAAGAAATATGTTCCCCATACGCCAGCTGTGGTACGCGCTAATCCATTTTGAAACAGGATACTTAATTTCGCTTTGTTTTGATCTGCCGGATTTGCTGTGATCAGATCTGTCTGTGTGAAGGAAACCGTTTTAGAAGAAATTTTATTCAGAATTCTTTGTATAGCAGTAATATTTGAAGCACTATTTTTTTGTGCCATATATTCTAAGGATTCAGGTAAAACAAAATATAATACAATTAGTAAAACAAGGGGGAGCGCTCCCCCAATCATATAAATTCCCTGCCATCCAACCAGAGGTAATATCTTCGCCGCCAGTAACCCACCAAACATTGCTCCAGCAGGCAAAGCCAATAAAACACCTGTAGTTACTGTACCTTTAAAGCGCTGGGGTGAATATTCTGCCGCAAGTGCCAACAATACAGGGGTTGCACCTCCCATTCCTAAACCGGCAATTACTCTTAATATAAATATTTGTTCAATATTACTGACGAAAGCTGTAAAAAGCGTAGCAGTAGAAAAAATGGCTGTGCAAAACAGTAATGTTTTTCTGCGCCCCAATTTATCGCCCAACAACCCTAACAACATAGCTCCAACTGTCATTCCAACAATGCCAGCAGTCAGAATTGGTGCTAATGCTCCCGGTTGCAAATTAAAATGCTCTAACAAGGCAGGTGCGGTGAATGCGATCGCCTGTGTATCAAAACCATCAAATAAAGCAATAGTGAAACAGAGTAAAATGACCATCCATTGATAAGATGATATTTTCTGATCTATCACCTCTTTGATTAACGACTTTCCTTGTTCAACTTTCTCCATGTTCCCCGTCCTTTTTCTCTTATCTTTCCTACTTTAGAAACTGGGGACAAGAAGATCAAAGACTAAAAAGGTATGTATTTATGCATTAAACGAATATCTTCTCTACTATTTTTAAGTATAAAAAAGGAGATCTATTGATCTCCCTTTTTATGAAAACACTCATTAATCAAGCGCAGTCACATATGTACCGTCAGCGATTGGACCTTTAATACGGTCAGCTTCCGCTAGTACAAGATCTAGCAAAGCTTTCACGTTTTCTAAAGTTGCAACAGGGCTTAAAGTGGTCATCTTCAAGGATTGATTTTGACCTACTTTAGTGACACCAATATTCGCTTCACCACGTGCAAATAATTCATCTGCAACGTTCTGGTTCAGTGTATCGAGCAATTCTGCCGGATAACCTGCAGGAATCACACGGAACAACACAGAGGCAAATTGAGGATCAACCAGCATCTCTAAACCATCGGTTGCATTGATGTAATCAGCCACTTCACGTGTCAACTTCACACCATGGTCGATCATTGAACCATAAAGCTCTTCACCCAATGCTTCAACCGTCATCCACAATTTCAATGCATCAAAACGACGCGTGGTTTGTAATGACTTAGACACCAAGTTCGGCACACCATGTTCTTCATCATAAGCAGAGTTAAGGTACTCAGCTTCATAATGCATGAAACGATAGTTCGCTTCATCTTTCAACAAGAACGCGCCACACGAAATGGTTT
>JBLZXS010000048.1:0-2812 GCA_050285325.1 Acinetobacter sp. | reverse complement strand
CCTGAACAGGTGGTGGACCAACTACAAAACTGGTTTGAAAATGAAGCTGCGGATGGTTTCAATGTATTGCCGCCTTCGACCCCAGCAGGCCTGAATGATTTTGTTGAGTTTATTGTGCCTGAATTACAGCGTCGCGGCCTGTTCCGTACAGCTTATGAAGGAAGCACCTTACGTGAAAACTTAGGTTTAAAACGTCCTGAAAACCAGTATGTACTGGCACGACAACAAGTGCAGGCATCTTAATTCAAGAACCCTCCAACTGCCCTGCGGGGCATTTTTTTATTTCATTTTTAAATGACGCTGCTTTTGATCTTTCTAAAAATACGATAACCACCAGATCTATGCTTTCTTGAGTCTTGCTCATTTTTTATATAAGCACTACATTTTTTCTACTGTCTGCTTTTAAGCAAAGCTGTCCTTTTTCTGCTCATTATTAAACACATAAAAACTATATGTATTTTATACTATTGTTTTAATTATATTTTTTAATTGGCATACATCTTGAAATATGCACTGTTGAGAAAAATACCAACCATAGGATAGAACAATGTCTAAACGTCAAATTAAACTCGGTGCCTTTATTCCAACTACTTCGCAACATGCTGCCGGATGGCGTCATCCTGAATCACGCCCACAAGATCATTTAAGTTTAGACTATGCGATTGAACTGGCGCAAACCGCAGAAAAAGGCTTATTTGATGCCTACTTCCTGGCTGATGGTTTATCGGTTCGTTGGGGCTCTGCTGCTGAGGGAAATTTAGGTCTGGGTGATAAAGGCATGGGCTTTGAACCGATCACTTTATTTGCAGCTATTGCTGCCGTGACCAAAAATATTGGCTTTATTGCCACGGCATCGACCACCTATGAAGATCCCTATATTTTGGCGCGTAAGTTTGCCTCACTGGATCATATTTCAAAAGGTCGAGCTGCCTGGAACGTCGTAACGACTGCATCTTCAGATACTGCCAGCAATTTTGGTTTAACCCAGCATCCTGATCCGAAAACACGTTATGAACGTGCAGATGAATTCATTGAAGTGACGCAAAAGCTTTGGGATTCCTGGGAAGATGATGCTTTCATTTACAATAAAGAAAGCGGTCAATTTTTCCATGCCGATAAAATTCACGAGCCTAAACATAGTGGCAAATATTTCAGTGTACAGGGCGCACTCAATGTCTCTCGTCCAGTCCAGGGTTATCCGGTGATTGTACAGGCAGGTCAGTCTGAAGATGGTCGTGAACTGGCGGGCAAATATGCCGAGGTGATCTTTACCGCACAGCAGAGCCTAGAAGATGCGCAAGAATTCTATCGTGATGTGAAAAGCCGCCTGTTGAAATATGGCCGTCAACCTGACGATTTGAAGATCATGCCAGGTGTTTCTATTTTTGTGGCCAAAACTGAGGAAGAAGCACAAGAGAAATACCAGTTGCTGAATAGCCTGATTCATCCTGAAGTCGGTCTGAGCTTGTTGTCCGGTCTTGCAGGCGGAATCAATTTAAAGAAATTTGATCTGGATGCGCCGTTCCCGAAACTGGAAGATGCCGACATTAACTTCTCCAGCCGTCAGCAAATGATGATTGATATTGCACGTAAACACAATTTTAGCATTCGCCAGCTGTATGAATATATTGCATCAGCACGTGGTCACTGGACGCTCATTGGCACACCTGAACAGGTAGTCGATCAACTGCAAAACTGGTTTGAAAATGAAGGCGCGGATGGTTTTAATATTTTGCCGCCGACCACTCCTGCCGGTCTGAATGACTTTGTCGAATTTATTGTGCCGGAATTACAACGTCGTGGCTTGTTCCGTACCGAATATGAAGGCAAAACTTTACGTGAAAACCTGGGTTTGAAACGTCCTGAAAACCAATATGTTTTAGAACAACAAAAGATCAAAGCATCATAAAGCATGTTTAGGCCTGTCTATTTAGGGCAGGCTTTCTATCAATAGTTTTACAACCATTTCCGATATTAAAATCAAATAAAAAAACCTGCTTTAAGCAGGCTTTAGATAAAACAGACTTACCAGGCAAATTGATAATCAGAAAACTTCGCTGGTTGTTTATTGCTGTGTAACTGATCTTTTAACGGATCGCTAAAATCGAGCAAAATATTGTTTTTAATATTATGCAAACGCACATCTTCACGTTTACGCGGATGCGCAACCGGTACATCGACAATGCGTTTAATTCGACCCGGATGCGGCTGCATCACCACCACGCGATCACCTAAAAATACAGCTTCCTCAACGTCATGGGTCACAATCACCATGGTGATTTTTTCTGCCTGCCAAATCCGCTGCAACTCATCTTGCAGGTTTTGACGGGTTAAGGCATCCAGTGCACCAAACGGCTCATCCAGAAACAAAATTTCCGGACGGTTCACCAGACTGCGGGCAATGGCCACACGCTGGTTCATCCCGCCTGAAAGCTGCGATGGATAAGCATCTTTAAACTTGGTCAATTTGACCAGTTCTAAATGTTCATTGATGATGAGGTCTTCTTCGGCACGGCTTAAATTGCTTTGGTGCAATGCAATGCGAATATTTTCTGTCACACTTAACCACGGAAAAAGACGATGGTCTTGAAACACAATCCCACGGTTTAAACTGGTGCCAAAAATCTTTTTGCCATCCACCTGAATCTGGCCTTGATAGCTATTTTCCAGTCCTACCAATAAGCGTAATAGTGTGGATTTGCCACAACCGCTGCTGCCGACAATACTAATAAATTCACCCGGCTGAATGTCTAGATTAATATCGTCCAGCACGGTGAGTTCTTCATTATTTTGCGTTGGATAGGTTTTGCTG
>JBLZXS010000047.1:0-11845 GCA_050285325.1 Acinetobacter sp. | reverse complement strand
CTTTGTGTGTCCCAATGTCAATCGCAACAACCGAGGGAACAGCTTCATTCATTATCTACTACTACCATTACATGTTTGGTTGATTTATGGCCATAAGCCTCTATTTTATATAAAGCCGCTCAATTATGGCTTTACCTTTCTTGCATCTGCAATGCTTGTGTCATCAATCGTTACAACAAAATGACCATTTACAATGTTGGGTGGTGCTGAATTCTTCCATTGTATCGCCAAACCATTTCGATAACGTAAGTCAATTGACGAAATTTTAGCCCAAACTGGTTTTAAATCACTTTGTGCCAGATGACTCAAGCGTTGAAGTTTACTCATGGTCTGATCCTGATCCACAATAATGCGTAAACCTGAATCAAACTGCATAAACCAGGTCATACGTTCTGTTAAATATAATTCTTTTAAACGAACATTGACCGGAAGGAATAACTGGTTAATTTCATTGTAGCGACGCATCATCATCTTGGATTGAGAAGCGGGACCATGCAGCAAGGGCAATTTTTGATTATTTTGAGGAATCACTTCTGCAAAAATATCGCCACTATCACTCAACAGTCGTCCAGTTCCCCAACGGGCAATTGCATGCCGCGGCATCACCCGTACTCGAATTGAATTCGGCCACGCACGTGAGACCACCACACGATCTACCCAAGACAACTCTAAAGCCTGATCCCGAATTTGCTCCAGATCAGAAGTAAAGTAATTTGCGGTTACTTTAGGTTCAACATGTGTCATGACCTGACGATTTTCTGCATCAGAACGTGTTCCGACCACATTCAGTTCGGCAACACGTGCATCTGTCATGACGGTATATAAACCATATACCCCTACCGCCAATACGGCGAGCGCAATCAGCAACAATAACCATCCACCAACATTCGCAAGCTTTTCCTGACGTGTCGGTGGCTTGTCATGTATTGAGGTAATTGCTGCTCGTTTACGGCGCATTGAAGCAGGAAGTTGAGCCATAGTTTAGTGAGCCGCAGCTGTCAAAGTTTGATCTAAAATGGCAACACAAAGCTCATCAAAGCTATACCCGACTGCTTTTGCAGCCTTTGGTACGAGTGAATGACTGGTCATGCCTGGAACAGTATTCACCTCCAATAACCAGAAGTTACCTTGCTCATCCTGCATGGCATCAATACGACCCCAGCCACTTGCACCCACGGCTTGAAAAGCGCGTAAACACAAAGCTTGAAGTTGTTTTTCTTCCGCTTCTGTTAAACCGCACGGAATACCATACTGCACATCGTTACGGTTATATTTGGCTTCATAATCGTAGAAAGCCACATCTTTTGGCGGCTCTAGACGAATTACAGGAAGCGCCTGACCATTCAAGATCACAATAGTGAATTCACGACCGCTAATCCATTTTTCTGCCATCACCACTGCATCATGTTCGGTGGCTTTTTCAATTGCTAGCGCAAAATCTTCAATACGTTCAACTTTGCTCATTCCGATACTTGAGCCCTCATGTACCGGTTTGATAATAAATGGCAAGCCAATATTGTCTACCACTTCATTCAGATCAGAATCTTTGGTCACAATACGGTAAGGTGCGGTAGGCAGCTCAGAACCTTGCCAGACCTGCTTGGTTTTAATTTTATCCATACCAATGGCTGAACCCTGTACACCGGTACCGGTATAAGGCAGATTCAACCATTCCAATGCGCCTTGAATTTGACCGTCTTCTCCACCGCGACCGTGCAACACAATAAATGCACGATCATAGTTTACCAGTTCAGTCACGCTACGCTCTTGCGGGTCAAAAGCTTCTGCATTTACACCCGAGCGTAGCAATGCTTCAAGTACAGCTTTACCACTATCTAGAGAAACCTCGCGCTCAGCCGATTTACCACCAAGCAACACGGCAACTTTGCCGAATTTTGAAGCATTTGACACGTTTATATCCTTAAACTTTATAACTGAACGATCAAATTCAAAATCACACAAGATGATTATTTTAAATACAATTTATTTTGTGCAAGCTCAATCGAGATAGCCCCCACATTACCTGCGCCTTGCGTTAATAACAAGTCATTCGCTTGTAACACTTTTTGCACCGCATTTTGTAAATTGCCTTCCACAGGATCAATCAAAATCGGTTCAACATCGCCACGTAAACGGATACTCCGCGCCAAGCTGCGACTATCCGCGCCGACAATCGGTTTTTCACCCGCAGGATACACTTCCAGCAATAATAATTGGTCGACTTGTGACAACACATCGACAAAATCATCGAAGCAGTCACGGGTACGGCTAAAGCGGTGTGGCTGGAACATCATAACCAAGCGACGATCTGGATGGCTTTGACGTGCAGCTTTGATGGTTGCTTCCACTTCTTTAGGATGGTGACCATAGTCATCGACCAATTTTACGTTACCACCTTCAAGTTCAAATTCACCTTGAACCTGAAAACGACGACCTACCCCACTAAAGCCTTCCAATGCACGGCAAATTGCAGCATCAGAAACCCCTTCATCTGTAGCCACACCAATGGCTGCCAAGGCATTCAGTACGTTATGTAAACCCGGTTGGTTCACCGTTACACGAAGCGGCTCGCGATCTTTACGCAAAACGGTAAAGTGAGTGCGCATGCCATCTTGATCAACATCAACTGCACGAATGTCGTTATCTTCATTAAAACCATAGGTTAAAAGTGGACGACCGATACGCGGCATGATCTCGCGGACATTGGCATCATCGCCACAAACTACAGCCAGACCATAGAATGGAAGTTTTTGTAAGAACTGAACAAAAGTATCTTTTAGTACATCGAAACTACCGCCATAAGTATCCATATGGTCAGCATCAATATTGGTCACAATTGCGGCCATCGGATGTAAATGCAGGAAAGTTGCATCAGACTCATCCGCTTCAGCCACGATATAACGGCTTGCACCCAGTGCAGCATTGACCCCAGTACGGTTCAGCAAACCACCGATCACATAGGTCGGATCCATGTTTTCTTCCGCCAACATACACGTGATCAAACTTGTCGTGGTGGTTTTACCATGTGTTCCTGCTACAGCAATCCCATGACGGTAACGCATCAGCTCACCCAGCATTTCGGCACGACGCACTACAGGAGTACGGGTTTCAATCGCTGCTTTAATTTCAGGATTTTCTGGATCAATGGCTGTCGATACGACCAGCACATTGGCATCTTTAATATTTTCTGGCGTATGCCCGATATAAACTTTAATACCATTTTCTTCAAGCTGTGCCGTGGTTTTAGACGCTTTGATGTCTGAACCGGAAACTTTGTAGCCTTGGTTTTTGAGCACTTCCGCGATGCCACACATCCCTGCACCACCGATTCCCACAAAATGAATATGTTTGATACGGCGCATTTCAGGCACTTTAATTAACTTTTTTGCTTGATCAGCAGGAGTAGATGGAGACATATATAACTCTAATTTACAATTCTTGAATTAAACGAACCACATGCTGGGTTGCATCAGGTTGTGCTTTTTGACGTGCTTTTACTGCCATTTCTGCCAGTAATTTGCGATTCATCAGGGGTGTTAGCAATTCTTTTAGACTATCCACAGTCATGCTGGCTTGTGGGCAAATTTTCGCAGCATTAATACTGGCCAGGAATTTGGCATTTGCGGTTTGATGGTCATCCACTGCACTAGGCAAGGGAACAAAAACAGCAGCCACACCTGCAGTTGCAATTTCAGTGACGGTTAATGCACCCGCACGGCAAATAATAAGATCGGCATCTGAATAGGCTTTCGCCATATCTTCAATAAACGGCTGTACTTCAACCTGCATCGTTGCAGGTACATCTTGATAACGCGCTTGGGTTGCATCTTGGTGATTTTGACCGCATTGATGAAAGACCTGCATCGGGATATTCAGTTGTTTCAATGCCTCAGGGATACGTTCATTTAATACCTGCGCACCCAAAGAACCACCCACAATCAGAATCTGCAACGGCTTGGCAGCATTTTCACGTTCTTGGTAACGCCAAGATGGATTTAAAATTTCAGTAATTTCTTTGCGGACAGGGTTACCTGTAGTCACAATTTTTGCAGTTTCAGGGAAAGTATCTGGAAAAGCCTGACACACTGTTTTGGCAATACGGGATAACTGGGTATTGGTAAAACCGGCAATCGCATTTTGCTCATGAATAATGACCGGAATACCCAAGCCACGTGCAGCCAAACCGCCCGGCCCTGCTACATAACCGCCAAAACCAACAACAGCATCAATATTGAGCTGTTTCATATAACGCATAGCACTGAGTGTAGCTTTTAAAATTTTAAAAGGTGCCAGTAATTTACGTACCACACCGTTGCCACGTACACCCTGAATATCAATTTGATAAATTGGAATATTATGATTTTTTAACAGACGATTTTCCATACCTGCAGGCGTTGCAAGCCAAGACACTTCTATCCCTTGTTGCTGTAATTCTTTAGCAACAGCGAGTGCTGGAAAAACATGTCCACCTGTACCTGCGGCCATCATCATGACATGTTTGGGCTTTGTTTGCGTTGCTTGAGTCACAGTCTAATTCTTCAATTCTAAAATATGGATAACGAAATGCAATTTTAAGCGATCAATTGTAATCACAAACGCATAGCCTTGAAAGGTTATTTACTTTTTTTCAACATGCGTATCATTGTTTTTTTCTACAGATTTAAAAGTTTAAACTAGTTTTATTATTAATCGACGGAAAATATACAATTTCATGCATTTTTATCCAATTTTGTGACCTTATTTTTAATCAGTCGATCAATTTAATTCATCTTTATGATATCACCAGAGCTTAAAAAGAGCCCCAATTGGACTCTTTTTCAGGAAATACAGTTTAAGCGTTTACACCCGCTTCTAAAACATCAAATAAATGATCCGCAATAGAAGTACCGAATTGAGCATCAATTTCACGGATACAGGTTGGACTGGTGACATTAATTTCAGTCACGTAATTGCCAATTACATCCAGACCGACAAAAACCAGACCTTTCTCTCTGAGATAAGGACCGACTTTTGCAGCAATGGCTTTATCATTTTCACTGAGGGGACGGGCTTGGCCTAATCCACCTGCTGCCAGGTTACCACGCACTTCGCCATTTTGCGGAATACGTGCCAAACAGTAAGGTACAGGTTCGCCATTAATCATCAAGATACGTTTATCTCCCTCTACAATTTCCGGGATATAACGCTGCGCCATAATCGGTTGCGTGCCATTATTGGTCAGCATTTCAATGGTAGACCCAATATTGATGCCATCTTGGTATAAGCGGAAAATGCCTGTACCCCCCATACCATCTAGTGGTTTTACAATCACATCCACATGTTCTTTCAGAAACTCGCGAATTAAACTGTCTTGTGAAGTCACCAAAGTAGGCACCTGAAGCTCAGGGAACTGGGTAGCAAACAGTTTTTCATTACAGTCACGCAGGCTTTGCGGCTTATTGATAATCCACGCCCCTTCACGCTCTGCCTGTTCCAGAATATACGTGGTATAGACAAAGTTCATGTCGAATGGAGGGTCTTTACGCATCAATACCACGTCATACGCCGCAATGGATTCTTTTTTCTTTTCACCCAATTCATAATAATGGTTATAGTCTTCAAACACTTTCAGTGGTGAAATCAAACCGAAAGCTTTACCTTGATCGATATATAAATCTTGCTGTAATGCATAACCCAACTCATGCCCACGACGACTGGCAGCCCACAGCATTGCCATAGATGAGTCTTTTTTCAGGTTTACATTTTCGATGGGATCCATCACAACAAGTACGCGCATATCGATCTGCTCATGTATTTTTAAATTGAGAAAAGTATAGCGGAGTTTAATCTTTCTTTTTTCTCAATTTTAGTAAAGCTTGTATCGAATATATTGAAAGCTCACAGGAGTACTTTATGCAACAAGCCATTATTGGATTTCATTTAGATGAAGAAAATCATTGGGTCGCAGACCTGGCCTGTGGTCATACTCAGCATGTACGACATAATCCACCGTGGCAAAACCGCCCCTGGGTCATCACTGAACAGGGACGGCAGGAAAAACTGGGAGTGATGTTGCAGTGTTTAAAATGTGATGAGAAAAATGAATAAGCTTACTCGAAGAAATGAAAATGAATTATTGACAACCATTTGAATATTTTAATTTTATTGGGAAATGCTTAAAAACGATCTGATGTATAGCTTAAAAGTTAGGGAAAGAATAAGACATCCTAAATTTTATTCGCCTAATTTGTGAATCATTAAAAAAAACTTTAAAAAAAACCAATCAGAATTTTAAAAAAATATTGCAGACCTAGCCTTGAATAAGCCAAGAGTTCCTGCCCTTTACTTAGTACCCACGCTACCCATACCAGATTTATAATAATAAAAACCAGTTTCCTTGAGGACATAAAAAGCCCAATTATGCTTAATGGGCTTTTTATTGCTTTTTCATCTTCCCTGCCTAATATTATTACTGCAAAATTGGGTTAGGTCAGATAAAGTCGCGGCGCTTTAATTTTCTGTTTTCATTTTTTATATTATTTCTTGATTATTTTAAAATCTCGACAAGAAATAACTCTTATACTGAAACAGCATAACAACCTTCAAGATGAGTTATATAAAATCTATTCTCTTTTTTCCTGAAGTGAAAGTGAATTCTGCATATTCCCCTCGCAAAACAAAATAGCAAATTTTTCAAACTTATTTTTAATTAAAAGTAGCTTAATGCGCTAGGTTCTTGAAAATATGCTTAAGATTATCTAGCATTTTTTCAATTTGCAAAGGAGTCAAACCATCAAAAGATTGCTCTAAAACGATGTGACTAAGATCATTAATCTTTTGGATCATCTGCTGCCCTTTATCCGTGAGTAAAACTCGGGTAATTCGACCATCATCTTCACAACAATAGGTATCCACCAATCCTTCATCTTTTAATCGATAAACAATTTTAGTGGTCGTCGACATTTTAGAAATTACCATTTCTGATAAATCAGATACGCTTGCTTTATTTTTAGATTTTAAAGCCAGTAAAATACGACGGCGAGAATTATCTAAACCATATTTTTTTAAGGCGTGATCAACATTCTGTATATATTGGGAATGCACTTGAGTGATCCAGTAATATGGAGAATTTTCTAAATTAAAATCTGCGGCAGCAGATAAAAACTTATTGTACTTTTTTGTCATGACTTTACCTCTCTCATTCATTGTTGCCATTTAAATTGTTTAAAAAAATTAATAAGAAATCCATATCCATTAGTAAGCGCTATATTTATTAAATATTTTGTTTGACTAATTTCACACTACAATCTGTTTTTGAAGATTGACTCTCTAATTCCTCTTTCGCTTTCTATGAGCTAGGTTTATATAAAGAATTAGAGAGCCAAGTACCACATAACGTCCTCTTTTGTATTTATTTATTGTTATTGTGTATGCAGATTAAATCACTTTAAGGGTTAAATGATCTATCACAAAAAATACCAACTTATCTGCCCAAATGTATAAAGATGTGACCTGTTTAACATTATTTTCCAGGGAAAAATCATCTATTTCATTTAGCTTTAATCTAATGAAACAGGTTTAAATCATTTTGACAAACATTTTTTATACAAATAAAACATTGTTTAATTTAATATTTTTTTTTCATTTAAATTTCATATTTTTAATGTATAAAATTATGCGGTTAAAAAATATAAGAAAAATCATCTTTTTTTATTTTTCGATAAGATGCATTTTGTTTAATTTATAGAATAGTAATTTATTCTATAAGGATCATTTTATTTAATATTTCTAAAAAATAATTTTTACTTTAACCCAATTTAGGATCTCTATCGGGAGCGAAAAATACTGATTCACTTAATCGCTAGTGTGAAATAAAGGTCTGCGCTCAATTTTCAAATTTCCTCTAAAGCTCTTTGATTGACTAAAATAATTTTTTATATTTCAATTATTTAAACATAAGAAAAACAATAAACCGTAATATCTTCCAAATACTAGAGATAGATATATTAGCAATATTGCGAATACTTGAATAAACGTAATTACTTCTACTTTTCAATAACTTATCACTTTATTAAAATCATAAAAAAGGAAGCATTTAGCTTCCCTTCTTAATCCTCTAAGCATCAGATGCCGTATTTGACACGATAATCTTCCATTTTTGCTAAAGCTTCTTTCTCACCTTTCGCATCCAGGAAGTCCATCAAATCTTTCATGGTAATTAAAGCATGCACAGGAATTTCGAGTTCTTTTTGCACTTCTTGAATCGCAGAAAGATTACCCTGACCTTTTTCCTGACGGTCTAGTGCCACCAATACCCCCGCAATTTGCGCTCCGGCATTTTTCAGAATAGTTACCACTTCACGAATCGCAGTACCTGCAGTGATCACATCATCAATGATCCAGACTTTTTTGCCTTCAACTGAAGCACCGACCAACACGCCGCCTTCACCGTGATCTTTGGCTTCTTTACGGTTAAAACCCCAAGGTACGCTTACGCCATGATTTTGTGACAAGGCCACAGCAGTCGCAGCGACAAACGGAATACCTTTATATGCAGGACCAAAAATCACTTCTACATTGTCACATGCAGTTAATTTATCTGCATAGCCTGAAGCCAATAGCGTTAACGCTTCACCATCATTGAGCAAACCGGCATTAAAAAAATAAGGACTCACACGACCCGATTTTAAAGTAAACTCACCAAATTTAAGCACACCACGTGATAATGCAAGTTCGATAAAAGCTTGAGGGTTAAATTGAGCTGGCGAGGTCATGAGGTGCTCCAAAATTCATAAATAGAGGTAAGACTTGCGCATGATACCAAAGAGTAGCTATCCAAGTGATCAAAAAATTCTAAGAGTCATTTCCATTAACGTAAATGGCTTGCGTTCATCAGTCACCAAAGGCTTGCTTGAATGGATGGAACAGTCCGATGCCGATGTCATTTGTATGCAGGAAAGCCGGATCACTCATGCGCAGTGGACTGAAAAATTTAGACCTGAAGGCTGGTACACGCATCTGTTCCCTGCTGAACGTGCAGGTTATGCCGGCACTGCCATTTATAGCCGTCTACCTTTTGTCTCTGTGAGCGATGGTTTGGGTTTTGAGCTGGCCGATTCTCAAGGCCGTTTTATTTCTGCTGAATTTGATTTAGGTTTAGAACAATCCGTTCATATTTGTTCGCTTTATTTACCTTCAGGTTCATCGGGTGAAGAAGCGCAAGCGCGCAAAGACCACTTTTTGGATCAATATCAACAGATCTTAAAACAATGGCGCGATGAAAATAAATCGATCATCGTCTGTGGTGACTACAATATCGTGCATAAACGCATTGATATCAAAAACTGGTCGGGCAACCAAAAATCTTCAGGATGTTTACCGCACGAACGTGCCTGGCTGGATCATATCTATGATGACCTGGGCTACGTCGATACTTTCCGTGAAGTACGCAAAGAAGCGGAACTTTATTCATGGTGGTCAAACCGAGGCCAAGCCCGTGCTAAAAATGTCGGTTGGCGGATTGATTATCAAGCATGTTCTCCTGACTGGAAAGCACGTACAGTCAATGCCTGGGTCTATAAAGAAACTTGGTTCAGTGATCATGCACCTGTCATTATTGATTATAAAATCTAATCAAGCGGTTTGTCCCAGTGAACATATGTTCACTGAATATCATCCAAAAACTTACATCACTTGACGCGTTTGTATATTTTTATACAAATGTTTTAAGTGCATTATAGCTTCACGGCAAAAGGATATGTCAGGATGACAGCAAAAGGACAGGACGCCGTAGGATGAAACAAAATAAACCACTTCGGTAGCTTATTTTGCAGGGATGTGACAATGGACGTTATACTGAGACCCGCATGATCAGGATGATTAAATGCGGGTTTTCTCTTTTTATAGCTCTACTCATATTTATATTTTTGAATAATAAATTTTTTCTTTTTTATATCTCTATATTGGCAAATCTAAATGTCAGTTTCATGACATGCTTATTTATTTTTTAGTGGTGAATACTTTAATTTCCTCTAGAGCTTCTAGATAATTTTCGCTAGGCTATTCAGCAATCGAAAATGGAATAATCATCTTATGCTTAAAATTTATGGCATCAAAAACTGTAGTTCAATGAAGAAAGCGTTCGATTTATTGAATGAACTGGGACTGACCTATGAATTTCATGATTACAAGAAACAAGGCATTGACGCTCAAACTGTAAAAAAATGGCTGGATGACGTCGGACAAGATCTTATTCTGAATAAAAAAGGTACCACCTGGCGCAAACTTAGCGAAGCAGAACAACACACTGCGCTTGCTAATCAAGCAAATTTAATCTCTGCCTTAACCACACATACCAGTTTAATCAAACGACCAGTACTCGAAACTGAACAGGGTTATATCGTGGGTTATGATGAAGCTGCTTACGGGGCTTTAAAGCAAGACTAAAACCTTAAACCGCCGCTATAAAAAAAGCCTAGCTGAATATCAACTAGGCTTTTCGTGCTTTTTATTCCGGTTCGATATTAGTTTGCACGAATCCAAGTTTGGTTACGACCTAAAGCTGCTACACCAATAAAGCCACGTAGCTCTAATCTTTTACCACCGTCGGTCATTTGACCTTTTAATCGGTAAGTTTTGCCCGAAGATGGATCCAGAATAGTACCGTCTTCGTAGCTTGTACCACCACTATTTTTAAGACCATGAACAATCTTTAAGCCTCTTAAAGATTTGTTGTGATATGGACCTTCACATTTTGAGCAGGCTTTTTCTTCACCCGGTGTTAAAACCTGTTGAATGCTCGCAGATAACGTACCATTTTTTTGCTCAGTAAATTTTACGATTGCTTTTGGTTGTTTTGTTTTATCATCAATCGTTTTCCAAACAGTTCCATTTAGTGGATCAGCAGCATTAGCCAAAGCTGTTAATCCGAGCAATCCTAGTGCAAGTGCAATTTTTTTCATTTTTTTTCGTTTCCCTAGTCTGGTATAGACGGCTTAGTATTAAAAAGTCACAACATTTTTGCAATTTTTGAATGTGACCATTTAGTGTAATCTTGTAACTTGAATTGGTAAATATCCAGTTATCCCAAAAGACAGAACAAGATGGAAAAAACATGAATATAAGCCCGTTGTGGAAACAGTTAATTACAGAAAGTATTTTAAAAACCACCATCCGTACCCCTAGTCAATTTAACCTGCCCCCCAACTCGCTACGTTTTGCATTGGAGCAAATGTGTCGTGTCTTTCCAAGTAATAAAGACGTTCAAGTCAGACCACTACGTCTGGCAGGCTTACGTGCTGAAGAACTAAAACCTCAAGGTGAGTCAACACAACTTATTTTGCATATTCATGGCGGTGCATTCTTTTTGGGTTCACTCAACACCCATCGTGCCTTTTTAACCCATGTGGCTGCACGTACACAGATGCAAGTGCTTCATGTCGACTATCCCTTAGCTCCAGAGTCTGTTTATCCTGAAGCCGGTGATGCGATTTTGACATCTATACCACTTTGTTAGGGCAAGGGATTCAAGCCAAAGACATCATTTTATCGGGCGATTCATGTGGTGCCAATCTGGCTTTAGCCTTAGCCCTTAAAATCCGCGATGAAAACCTGCCTCAAGTCAGTGGCTTGATATTATTATCCCCATTTTTAGATTTGACTTTAAGCAGTGAGTCTTTGCGTTATAACCGCAAGCACGATGCACTGCTCTCTATTGAAACTTTAGAAGCAGGGATTGATTATTACGTACCGAAATTTATGGATACCGCAGACCCGGCTATTTCACCTGTGTTTGCAGACTTAAGCGGATTACCACCGATCTTGGTTCAAGTCGGCTCTAAAGAAATTTTACTGGATGATGCACAGC
>JBLZXS010000046.1:0-9667 GCA_050285325.1 Acinetobacter sp. | reverse complement strand
TAAACGTGTTTCAGTACGTTTTAACTTTTTAGACAATAATGGATTTCTCACTTCAATGCTTCCCATAAATCGTGATTTTTGATTTCATTCGTTTGTTTGTTGATAAAGTTTTTGATCAGGATTTCTTGTTGATCATTCAGTAATTCAAATTCGAAGCGAATAAAACTTTGTGTAATGAGTTGTGCTTTGGTTAGATAAATTTTTAATTCTTCTTTGCCTAATCGTAAATGAATGGTTTGTTTTTCCCTAAACATATGCGAGCCCGATACAATTAAACTGGTTTCAACCTTGTCGAGCTGTGAAGTTTGAACAATAAGCGCAGGCTGGTAGTTATTGCTATGACGTTCAGTTTTCACCATCACTGAACACGGAAACAAATCTTGAGCTAATACTTCAAGTCCAAGTTCCAGACTTTTTTCAGTCGACTGTTTAATCCAGCGAATTACTCCGCCACGCCAAGGGCTATTGGTATTTTCCTGAATTAAAATAAACTCACCCGTTTTTAAATGGGCGGGCGTAGTTCCTGTCCATTTAATTCGGTAACCATTGACACTAATATCCAGAACTTCAGCTGAATAAATTTGCTTTGCTTCCCGATCCAGAACCTTAGCTGTAGTAATCTCGGCAGGAATGTTTGAATTCATGGAATTGATAAAACTACTTTCATTCTGGAAATGATAATTATTTTCTAGATCCAGAGTTTCGTGAAAGTTTTTACCTTTAGACAAGTAAAAGTGTGCCACAGAAAGGCTAAAACAGATTTGTAATTGAGCTGAATATTCGTAGCGCTCATGGCGACGTTCAGTATTGGTGGTGAGTAAATTGTGAATATGAAAGTGTAATGCAGGAGTTAAGAATAACTTTTCATTACGAGACAGATAGCCGGTTTTTTTAGCTTGAGTCTCAGACAGATGATCGAGCAAGTGTTGTGTGGAAATATAGATGGTCGGTTTATATAAACTGGATTGATTGATATTGAAAACCGGCGGATGATCTTTATTTGTATCTACAATATAGCGAGAAAGCGTAGTTTCTTTAGGTAAAACATGAACCAATTTTGCCCAGTCAAAACTACATAAATATAAGCCTTGCATTTCTGACGGGCGAATTTGATGGGTATTGAAAATATCGAGCAAAATAAGCTGTGAATAAGCTTGGGCAACCGTTTGGAGCTGATGCTGGGTATCTAAAATCTGATTGATATTGGTTTGATAAAAACTATTCTTGATTGCGCATTCGATAAGCTGATGCGCAACAAGCCATTGACCAAATAATGGGGTGCTATACAACAAATGTTGTTGATACAGTAATAAAGATAATTGCTGTAATGCATAGTACGTTGAAACAATTCTCGCAGTCTGTAAACTTTTCTTTTGATTAAATGCAAAGATAGAAAACTTTTGCAGACTTAATTGTGTATTGCATCGTATTGAAATATCGATATAAATTTTGGCGAAATGGCTTCGCAACAGCATCGCCAGTTCAATAATTTGATCACTGCGATCGGTGGTAATGAGACCTTGATTAAAAAAGTGCTTTTCCAGGCTGATCAATACATTATCAATCGTTGGGTGCAAGATTTGAATTAAGTCAAAACGAAGCATTTCTGGGCATTTAAGTTCTGATATTTCCAGTAACGCATTGAAAAGTTCTTTTGAAGAATTTCCGAGTTGCAGAATGGATAAGTTGGATACCCATTCTTGTAGCCCTTTTGCATTTGATGGACAAAAGCTCAGTTGTTCCAACTTTAATTCTGTTGGTGTTTGGAAGATATCTGAAGTACTCATAAGCATCGTTATTATTTAACTCAAAAAGTTGAAGCCCCAAAAAGCGGTGTCTTGTTTTTTTCGCCCGCTATTTCCCTAACCAGTTTAGGAACCAAATATCCAGGAAGGTTCTCTAAAACCTTTTTATATATAAGATTAATATCCTCAGAACTTAAGTCAAAATGATGCGCACCTTTTACTTTATCTAATACATGTAAATAGTATGGCATCACGCCTGCATCAAACAGACGGTAACTTAAATCCACTAAAACCTGCGCAGAATTATTAACCCCTTTTAACAAAACTGCTTGATTGAGCACGGTGATTTGATTTTGAACCAATACGGAAAGTTTGGTGCAAGTAAAATCATCAAGCTCAGCTGCATGATTTGAGTGTACCACTACAATAATGCGTAGCCTACTGTTTTTTAATAAGCAAACCAGCTCTTCATCGACACGGTTGGGGATTACGATAGGAACCCGTGAATGAATTCTCAAAAATTTAATTTGCGGCAGCGATTCTAAGCGATCAATCCAAAGTTTTAATTTTCGATTGGATAGGGTGAGCGGGTCTCCACCACTAAAAATCACCTCATTAATATCCGGTTGGCTTTCGATATAGCTTTTAATATTAAGCCAGTCTTCATTTTTTGGCAGGTTTTCCTGATAAGGAAAGTGACGACGGAAACAATAACGGCAGTGCACCGCACAAGCACCGGTTAAGGTCAGTAAAAAGCGAGATTTGTATTTATGAAGTACACCAGGTTGTTGATTAGCTTGTTCTTCACCAAGTGGGTCTGTGACAAAGCCAGAATACTCTTCAAGTTCTAAGTGATGTGGCAAGACTTGTAATAGAAGAGGGTCAAACGGGTCGCCGATGTTCATTTTTCCGACGAATGCACGCGGAACACGCAATTTAAACTGTTCAGAAGCCAGAATTGCGCCTGATAATAAGTGACCAGGTGAGAGCTGAAGCGTCTCTAGAAGCTCTAATGGATCCGTAATCAGGTCACTGAGTTGAGATTGCCAGTTTTGCTCTTGATATAAATAGTTTATCATGCCGCATGTAAAAAATAATGCTAGTCTAGCATTAATAGATTTAAGTTAGTAAGTTTGGAGTGAGCCTTTCATGGCCAATTATTCTACAAATGACTTTAAGCAAGGCCTAAAGGTTATGCTTGATGGTAACCCATGTTCAATCATGGAAAATGAATATGTGAAACCTGGTAAAGGTCAAGCATTCAACCGCGTAAAATTGCGTAATCTTAAAACTGGTAAAGTTTTAGAAAAAACATTCAAATCCAATGAAACACTGGAAGGTGCTGACATTGTTGAAGTTGAAATGGATTACCTTTATAACGATGGGGAACTTTGGAACTTTATGGATCCAGAAAGCTTCGAACAAATCACAGCTGACAAAACTGCGATGGGCGATGCTGCCAAATGGTTGAAAGACGATTCAAACGAAAAATGTACAATTATGCTTTTCAATGGTGTTCCATTGTCAGTAAGTGCACCAAACTTCGTTGTGTTAAAAATCGTTGAAACTGATCCAGGTGTTCGTGGTGATACTTCGGGCGGTGGCGGTAAACCTGCGAAACTCGAAACTGGTGCAGTTGTTCGTGTACCATTATTTGTACAGCAAGAAGAAAGCGTTCGTGTAGACACCCGTACTGGTGACTATTTAGAACGTGCATAATGGTTTTAAAATAGACTATTATCGGAAGGGATGATTTAAATCATCCCTTTTTTTATGCCAAAGTATTAGATGAAAAAATAATTATGAGGAGTAGAGTCGCAAAGGAACGAACAGCAGTATACCGAACAATAAAAATGAACGCTGATTTATGCATGATATATGAGGGACTTACATGGAAACAATTCAACCGAAGTTAACCCTAACTTCAAAAATAGTGTGGCTTCTAGTCGCGATTTTAGGTGCGGTGTCATTCGGGATACTCGCAATCAGCAGAGGAGAACATGTTAATGCAGTCTGGCTCGTTCTTGCTGCCATCTGTGTATATAGCATTGCTTATCGCTTCTACAGTTTATTTATTGCCAATAAAGTTTTTGAACTCAATGCCAGACGCTTAACACCAGCGCATCGTTTAGCCGATGGTCTGGATTATGTTCCCACTAATAAATATGTCCTGTTTGGTCACCACTTTGCAGCCATTGCAGGTGCCGGACCATTGGTCGGTCCTATTCTTGCAGCGCAGATGGGTTATTTACCTGGAACCATCTGGTTATTGGTGGGTGTGGTTCTCGCGGGTGCTGTTCAGGACTTCTTGGTGCTGTTTATTTCTACCCGTCGTGATGGTCGTTCACTCGGTGAAATGGCGAAGCAAGAACTGGGTTCCTTTGCGGGTGTGATTGTGATGCTGGGTGCATTAGGCGTCATGATCATTATCCTTGCAGTGCTTGCGCTAGTGGTTGTGAAAGCCTTGACCAACAGTCCATGGGGGGTGTTCAGTATTGCTGCAACCATTCCAATTGCATTGTTTATGGGCGTATATATGCGTTATATCCGTCCAGGGAAAATTGCCGAGGTTTCAATCATTGGTTTCGTGCTGATGATGCTGGCGATTGTATACGGTGGAAATGTCGCAGCTGATCCTTATTGGGGACCGATCTTTACACTGTCTGGTACGCAATTGACTTGGTGTTTAATCACTTACGGTTTCGTTGCTTCAGTCTTGCCGGTCTGGTTGCTGCTTGCACCACGCGACTACCTTTCTACCTTCTTGAAGATTGGCGTGATTGCCGGTCTTGCGGTCGGAATTATGGTGGCATTACCTGAAATGAAAATGCCTGCTGTAACGCATTTCATTGATGGCACAGGACCTGTATTTGCAGGTTCGATGTTCCCATTCTTGTTCATTACCATTGCCTGTGGTGCCATTTCAGGCTTCCATGCCCTGGTTTCTTCAGGAACCACACCAAAACTCATTGAAAATGAAGTCGATATTCGTGTAATTGGTTACGGTGGTATGTTGATGGAATCTTTCGTTGCTGTCATGGCGATGATTTGTGCGACCATTCTTGAACCAGGGGTGTATTTCGCAATTAATGCACCCGCTGCCGTATTGGGCACCACGGTTGAAAGTGCTGCTGAAGCGGTGCGTACTTTGGGCTTTGTAGTGACTCCTGAAGCATTGACTTTACTGGCTCAGGAAGTTGGTGAAAGCTCGATTCTTTCGCGTACTGGTGGTGCGCCAACCTTTGCGATTGGTATGGCGCACATTATTACGGAAATTTTTAATAACCGTTCTATGATGGCGTTCTGGTATCACTTTGCGATTCTGTTTGAAGCATTATTCATTTTAACTGCGGTAGATGCGGGTACGCGTGCTTGCCGTTTCATGGTTCAGGATACGGTGGGTATTGTGATTCCTGCGTTGAAACAATCGCACAATTTCTTTGGTAATCTGGTGGGAACCGCCGTGGCTGTTGCTGGTTGGGGTTTCTTTGTTTATCAAGGCGTGATTGACCCACTTGGCGGTATTAATAGCTTATGGCCTTTATTTGGTATTGGTAACCAAATGCTGGCTGCAATGGCACTGATTTTGGGTACTGTCATCTTGTTCAAAATGAAGAAAGAGAAATATGTTTGGATTACTATTTTTCCAACCATTTTCTTGTTTATTACCTGTATGACGGCAGGTTGGCAAAAAATCTTCCATGAAAATCCGAAAATTGGTTTCCTGGCACAAGCCAACCGATTCTCTGATGCAATTGCGCGTAATGAAATTTTAAAACCAGCCAAAGACATCGCTGAAATGCAAACGATTGTATTCTCCAATCAAATCAATGCAATTCTGTGCGGTTTCTTTATGATTGTGGCGATTGTGATGGTGTTTGCTGCAATTGGTGTGATTCGTCGTGCATTGGCAGATCCTAATCCAAGCGTACATGAGTCAGAAGCTATTTACAGTGATGAGATTAGTCCAAATAAAGTGGCAGGAGAGGCGAAATGAGTCTAAAAAATCAAATTCGCCAAAAGCTAGCGTTGGGTAAGATCATTAAGTTTACTGTGCTCGCACAGCCAAAGAGATTTTTGATGTTGAACGGGATTAAAACCATTCAGATGATTTGGCAACGTCTACAGCAAAGCTTTCGCCTGATGGTCGGTGTGCCGGATTATCAGACTTATCTGGAGCATATGCAAAAGAATCATCCGGACTTGGTCGCAATGGATGCCAAAACATTTTACCGTCACTGCGTGGATGTACGTTATCCAAGCGCGGGCGGTGGAATGAAGAAATGTCCATGCTAGTCTGAATATGTATTTGTCTGAAATCTTCTGATTTCTTTGGAAAAACCAGAAAACGGTGTATGTTAATCATGCACCGTTTTTTATTGGGGGAATGAACTGTGATTTGGGGTATGAGTAAGGTTCAAAAACAAGAACTCACACACGAACAGCAACAGCTGAATGAAAAAGTTGAATCTTATGCGGCAAAAATTCAAGCATTCTTAACGCAAATCAATAGCATCATTTTAGATAAAGAACATCAGACCAAACTGGCTTTAACCAGTTTGTTGGCAGGTGGGCATGTGCTGTTTGAAGATTTGCCTGGACTCGGAAAAACAACTTTATCCAGTGCCTTGTCTCATATTGCGGGATTAAAGTTTCAGCGCATTCAGTTTACCAATGACATGCTTGCCAGTGATGTGATTGGTGTGAATATGTTTAATCAAAAACAGCATCAGTTTGAGTTTAAGCAAGGTCCAATTTTCACCCAAATCTTATTGGCAGATGAAATTAACCGCTGTAGTCCCAAAACCCAGAGTGCGTTGCTAGAAGCGATGGAAGAAGGCTTGGTGACGGTAGATGGGGTGCGTTATGAATTGCCTCAGCCTTTTTGGGTCATCGCAACGCAAAATCCGCTGTTTCAAAGTGGCACTTATAGTTTGCCAGAATCTCAGCTGGATCGGTTCCTGATGCGTCTGTCACTCGGCTATCCCTCACGCTCCGCAGAAAAACTGCTGTTACAGCAAGCCTCTCGCTATGCTTTAATTTCAACTCTGGAACATGTTTTTAGCGAATATGAAATTTTAGATATTCAGCAAAGCGTAACCCAGATTCATATTGCTGAGGTGGTGCTGGATTATCTGCTAGATTTGGCTGGGGAGACACGTAAAAGTCGGCATGGTTTATCCACTCGCGGGCTATTGGCTTTGAAAAAAGCTTCACAAGCGCATGCCTTTATTGAACAGCGTAGCTATGTTACCCCGGATGATGTTCAAGCGGTGTTTGTTGCCGTGGTTTCGCATCGGACTGGATTGAGTGAAGCGGAAACCTTGCAGATGATGCAGCAAGTGAAGATTAGCTAAAGGAAAAACGACTTGAGCAAGCCTTGGCAAAAATGGTTAGCAAAACGCTTTCAATTTGAAAAAGAAAAACAGCTCTCGCAAAAAGACATCTTGATTTTTATCTATCAACAGGGCTACCTGTACGTGATATTAATCTTGATTACTTTTGTTGCAGGAGTGAATTATGCCAATAACCTGATTTTGGGTTTTTGCTTTCTCATCAGTGCGATTTTATGTATCAGCTTTTATTTAACTTTTAAACAATTACATGATCTCAGTATTGAAATCTCAGTAAATGAAATAGGGCAAGTGGGTAATCATCTTGACTTGCAATTGCATTTTCAGCAATCACAACCGCAAATGCGCTATCTGTGGATTAAAACCGATCAGCATTTAGAAAAAGTCGCCATTACTGACTTAAAGCACAACATTCATCTGTCATTTTTTACCGATAAACGTGGGAAGTTTCATTACCCGACCGTGCAAATTTATGCTGTGTATCCATTTGGACTGGTTCGGGCATGGACCTATTTTTATCTAAAAGAATATTCATGGGTGGCGCCTAAAGCTGAATTTTATAATGCAGAAAATAAACTGCATCAACACAGTTTTGAACCTGATATGGACGAATTTCGTGAACTACGTAATTTCAAGTTGGGGGATACTTTACAAGCGGTGTCGTGGAAGCAGGCTGCACGCGGGCAAGGCTTGTATATCAAAGTTTTTGAACAGCACAATGAACAACCGAGTGTGGAAATCCATTATGCCCTTATGCCCAGTACAGAGCATGAAGAAAAACTGAGTTTAATGATGGGGATGATTGAACAATGTGAGCAACTGCAATGTAGCTATGCAATATTTTTACCGCAAGCTGAATTAGCCATAGGCGTGGGTGCAAAGCAGTTGCTGCAGGCAAAAAAACTTTTGGCGCAGGCTTAAATTATGATTCATGCTGACGTTAGAACCTCAATTTTAATTACCCTGTTATTACTGCTGCTGGCACAAGTGCTTTTTAATCCTGTTTTACTGAGTGCAATTTTTGTCCTGATTATTCTCTGTTTATTTATGGGTTTTAAAGATGAGACAAAAGCAATATCCAAAATTTGGACGTTTGCACTGACAATTTTGGCTTTAGCGACAACCTATTTTAGTTATAACAGTTTTATTGGAATAGAAGCCGGGGTTGCGGTTTTATCGATTTTTTTATTTGCCAAGGCTTTAGAAACCAAGAATAAACGCGATGTCATTATCCTGTTTAATTTTGCCTTGTTTGTGGGGGCGAGTTCATTTTTATATAGCCAATCCATCTGGATGGCGATTGTCATTATATTATGTTTATTCAGTTGCCTGATCGGATTGTATCGTTTACAAACCAGTGAATTCAAAGCAGCAAAAAATCAATCATCAGCATTAAAAACTGACGCTAAGCATGTGGGTAAATTCCTGCTTTTGGCTTTACCTTTTTTTATTTTGCTGTTTATCTTTTTCCCGCGTTTACCGCCACTTTGGCATATTCCAATTCCAGAACAAAGAGGTGTCACTGGAATGAGCGATAGTATGTCGCCGGGCGATATTGCAGAGCTTTCCCAATCGAGCAGTTTGGCTTTTCGTATTATTGGCAATGTTAATAAACTCCCTTCCCGAAATGCGCTTTATTGGCGAGCAATGGTTCTAGATCAATATGATGGCAGAACTTGGACCAGTAGTTTTGTGAATCAGCATCTCATTCTGAATAATACCATTTCGAGCAAAGCCAAACAGGGATTTGAGTATCAATATCTGGCAGCAGATTCACGTGTCATGTGGATAATGGGACTGGAAAAGTCCGTTCCCAAAGACCCTAAATACCAATTAAAGCGCGATTGGAGCATTAGCCCTAGTCGGGCAGTAACACAAAATCAGCCTATTACTTTGCAGTGGTTGGGTGATGCACAGTTACAGGAACAAAGAACACCCAAACCCGAATTGCTGGAAAAAATAAATACTCAAAACCCGGAGCAACTCGATAAACAATCACGTCAATTTGCTTTAGACATGTTTCAGCAAAGCGGGCAACGACCCGATCGGTATGTGCACAATATTTTACAGTGGTATAAGAAAAATGATTTTGTATATACCTTAACACCGGGTTTACTGGGTGAAAATCGGGTGGATGAGTTCTTATTTGAGTCTCGGCAGGGATTTTGTGAACACTATGCCTCAAGCTTTGCCATGTTAATGCGCTATGTCGGAATACCCGCACGTGTGGTCATTGGTTATCAAGGCGGGCAACTTGCATTGGATCGAGCAAGTTGGGAAGTGCGTCAACTCGATGCTCATGCATGGACAGAAGTACAACTGAATGGAAAATGGCAACGTATTGATCCAACCGCCATTATTGCACCACAGCGTATTGATGGAGGAATGCAAAATTATATTGAAAATGATCGAACGATTTTGGGCAGTAAAGAGCAAAAGTGGAAATATCGCCAATTTGCAGTGATGAAAAATATGCGCATATGGAGTGATTATGCAAGTTATCAATGGCAAAGCAAAGTCATTGGATACGATGCCGAAAAGCAGCAAAGCTGGTTGTCGAAATTAGGT
>JBLZXS010000045.1:0-4069 GCA_050285325.1 Acinetobacter sp. | reverse complement strand
TAAAACACGCCCATCAACGTCATCTGATAAAAATTGAGGTGGTGTTACTGTGACCCAAGTGGTATCTGCAACTTTTGAGACTTCGGCAAGAGTTTGTGCACCTGAGTTACCACCACCCACCACTATCACTTTTTTATTGATAAAAGGCTCTGGATTTACATAATGTGCTGAATGCATTTGTAATTCTTCAAATCGCTCATGTCCTTCATAGTGTGGAATATAAGGTTGGCTCCATGTCCCTGTAGCACTGACCACAGCTTTTGCTCGCCAATATTGATCACCAGCATACACATCTAAGTAGCCATCTTTTTGTTTAATATGATCCACATGTACAGGACGAATGATCGGAAATTGATAGCGTTGCTCGTATGCCGACAAGTAGTCAATCACTTCATTTCGCGTTGGGTAGGTTTGCTCAGTTGTTGGCATCATCCAACCCGACAACGAACTCCAAGTATTAGGAGAAAAAAGACGTAGAGATTCCCAAGCATGTGACCATGCACCGCCCGCCTGAACTTGGTCATCTAAAATAACAAATGGAATTTTCTTACGTTTGAGGAAATAAGCTGTAGCAAGGGCTGCCTGACCACCACCAATAATGACTACATCGACTTCTGCTTGTAATTGAGTCAAAGCATCTCTCCCCTTCTTTATTGTCATAATCAAATTACAAGCCCAGCCTGTTCAATGGACTGTGTGTATTTCATAAAATTTTCAAGCGTTTAAATGAGCCTTTGAAATGATCAAGATACTTTTAACATCTTTGATCATCTAGAGTTTATAGACTACGTTGATTGACACGCTTAGATAATTCTTCAGCAGATTCTTTCCGCTCCGAATAACGATTTGTGAGGTACTGACTCTGCCCACGCGTCAGCAAAGTGAATTTATACAACTCTTCCATTACATCAACAATTCGATCATAGAAAGCTGAGGGTTTCATCCGTCCATCTTCTTCAAACTCTAAAAAAGCTTTGGGAATAGAGGATTGGTTTGGAATGGTGATCATGCGCATCCAGCGGCCTAAAATACGCATTTGATTGACGCTATTAAAAGACTGCGAACCGCCACTCACCTGCATCAAGGCCAAAGTCTTTCCTTGTGTTGCACGAATCGCTCCACCTGCTAGAGGTATCCAGTCAATTTGCGATTTAAAGATTGAACTCATTGAACCATGACGTTCAGGTGAACACCACACCATGCCTTCCGACCATGCCAAAAGTTCATGTAGTTCTTTGGCTTTTGGATGTTCCATATCCGCATCTTCAGGTAAAGGTAAACCTTTAGGATGAAAGATTCTTACTTCAGCACCAAACTGCTCCAAGATACGCCCTGCTTCCATCACTGCTAATCGGCTGTATGAACGCTCACGGTTTGAACCATACAGCAGTAAAATACGTGGTGGATGATCTAGCGCTTTGGCCTGTAGTTTTTCTAAAGTAGGTTGATCGAGAAGATTCATATCTACATTTGGGAGAGTCATAGGAATTAAACCTCTGCTTTAAAAAACTTTTTTCTGAGCCACAATGACACACTAACTAAAGCAATCAACACTGGTACTTCAACTAATGGGCCAATCACTGTAGTAAATGCTACAGGTGAAGCCAAACCAAAGGTTGCAATCGCGACAGCTAAAGCCAGCTCAAAGTTATTCCCCGCAGCAGTAAATGAAATAGCTGTGGTTTTAGGATAGTCATTCCCCATCCACTTACTCATAAAGAAGCTAATGAAAAACATCACAATAAAGTAAATGGTCAATGGAATCGCAATACGCAAGACATCCATCGGTAAGCTCACCACATCGTTTCCTTTGAGGCTGAACATCGCCACAATCGTGAACAATAAAGCTAGTAAACTGAGTGGGCTGATCTTAGGTAAAAAGGTATTTTGATACCAAGCCAAGCCTTTAGCTCGAACCAGTAGGAATCGAGTCATAAAGCCAAGTAGAAATGGAATCCCTAAATACACTAATACTGCATGGGTAATGGTCCAAAAATCAACATTGATGACTTGCCCTGCAACGCCAAAATAAGGTGGTAAGAAAGTGAGGAACAACCAGGCATAGGTACTGAAGAATAAAATTTGGAAGATACTATTGAAGGCCACCAATGCCGCAACATATTGGTTATCACCGCACGCCAAACCATTCCAAACCAAGACCATTGCAATACAACGTGCTAAACCAATCAAGATCAAGCCTGTCATGTATTCAGGATAGCTATGCAGAAAGATTATCGCTAAAGCAAACATCAAAACAGGCGCGATGAGCCAGTTTTGTACTAAGGATAGTGTCAGCGTTTTCTTATCTTTGAATACCTGTGGTAAAGCAGCATAGTCTACTTTTGCCAAAGGTGGATACATCATCAAAATCAAACCTATCGCAATAGGAATATTGACTGAATCCACACTCATTTGATCCAAAGCTACAGAGGCTTGCGGAAAGAACACACCTATCGCTATTCCCAACGCCATGGCAATAAAAATCCATAGCGTGAGGTTACGATCTAGAAAGGACAATCTTTGTTGAGCCATGATGTTCTCATTCAATATTTGAAATTTGATTGATCGCTGCAATCAATTCAGGACGAGACATATTTGCCGTCTCAAGTGCAAACAAAGCATCCAAACGACGATTAATATGGTCAACAGTGACTTGGAACGCCTTTAACTTTTCTTCTTTCGGCAAATCCAAATGTGAAGGATCAACCAAGCCCCAATGAGCCTTAATCGCTCCACCTAAATAAAGTGGACAAGCCTCTTGAGCTGCTGAATCACATACTGTAATCACGACATCTGGTTGGTATTGTTCGCAGTCATCAATGGTTTTACTCCACAAACCGTCAGTTGAAAGACCCAGATTTTCTAAGGTTTCAATTGTGAGAGGGTGTACCTGTCCAGATGGTTTACTTCCTGCACTATATGCTTTCCAATCTTTAGGAGCACGGCTATTAAAAAGCACTTCAGATAAAATGCTACGGCAACTATTTCCAGTACATAAAAATAAGAATTTCATCAATATTACTCGCAATGAACTGAGATTGAAGAATGAACAAGAGGATTTTTCATGCTGTCATCATTTTGATTTAAGATAATGTTTAAAACATTATTTGCCCATTCAGGAAGATTGGGGTTTAAGCGGTAATAGACCCATTGTCCTTGTCTTTGATCAAGCAAAATGGAAAGGTTTCGAAGTAAAGCCAAATGGCGAGAAATTTTGGGTTGGCTGAGTTGTAACTGTTCTGTTAGTTCGCATACACAAACACTTTGTTTGGCCAATACTAACTTCAAAATCTCCAAACGAGTCTGGTCTGAAAGACACTTAAAGAAATCTGTTTGATTCATTTTCTTTTAACTCAATATATTTACTATTGCGAATATACGCATAACCATATATAAATGCAATATTGTTTTGCATCGAGAAAAGTCATGTCACAAAAGATTAAAATTTATCATAACCCTGCCTGTGGAACGTCAAGAAATACATTGGCATTGATTCGTAACTCAGGACAAGAACCTGAAGTAATTGAGTATCTAGAAGCTCCACCTAGCAAAGTGGAATTAATCAATTTAATTGAAAAATCAGGGCTTTCAGTACGTGAAGCTATTCGTCAAAATGTTGAACCTTACGAGAAACTAGAATTAGCGCAAGAACATTGGACTGATGACCAGTTAATCAATTTTATGCTTGAATATCCAATTCTAATTAACCGGCCATTTGTGGGAACAGATATCGGTATAAAATTATGTAGACCCTCTGAATTGGTACTGGATCTATTATCTGCCCCTCAACTTAATGCATTTAGCAAAGAGGATGGCGAAGCAATTATTGATCAAGATGGCAATAGAATAAAGTAGATTTCATATATTAAATATTCCCATTTAATATAATAGCTATTCAAAATCATAAAAACCTAGACATGGATCTAGGCTTTAAATGGTTTCTAACATTCATTACTAAGTTAATAAGTATAGAAATAAACACCTACTGAAAAATCATTTTTCAGAAAATGACTTTAGTTGTGTCGTCAGGTTATGCCATTAAATTTATCGTATAGTTTCCTAAATACTT
>JBLZXS010000044.1:0-2857 GCA_050285325.1 Acinetobacter sp. | reverse complement strand
TGTTTTCGCCTTTAATTGGTTTTGCTTTTGCTGCTATCGTCTTTTTGTTGGTAAAAAAAATCTTCAAAAAACAAATAGAATTATTTCAGCCACCTGTAGGGAATAAGCCACCTCCACCGATGATTCGTGCCATTCTGATTTTTACCTGTACAGGGGTAAGTTTTGCACATGGATCTAACGATGGTCAAAAAGGCATGGGCTTAATTATGCTGATCCTGATTGGCTGTGTACCTTTAGCTTATTCTTTAAATAAGAATTTAGATCAGAAACATATTCAATCATTTGATCAGTTATCTAGCCAAGCTGCGACTGCTATTTATGCAAATCATCAGGATATTCCTGATACACAAGCGCGTGAAGTATTGACCAAATATATTCAAACTAAAGAAATGTCACCTGAAGTGGTGCCTGCTTTGGCAAGTTTGACCGATCACTTGGGTAATCACGTTGCCAAATATGGTGATGTAAAAGATGTTCCAGAAAAAGAAGTTTCGATTATCCGTAACGATATGTATTTAAGCACGACGGCATTCAAGCGTTTGGATAAAACTGAACAGCTTCCTGCAATGTCAGAAAGTCAAGCCAAGGCAGTCAAGGAATACCGTAAAAACCTCGATTCATTCCTTCAGTATATTCCGACCTGGGTAAAAGTGGCAGTAGCGCTTGCGCTTGGTCTTGGAACCATGGTGGGCTGGAAACGTATTGTGGTGACTGTCGGTGAGCGTATTGGTAAAGATCACATGACTTATGGCCAAGGCATGTCAGCCGAACTTGTTGCCATGACTACTATTGCCGCAGCAGATGGTTTGGGGATGCCCGTATCGACAACACATGTATTAAACAGTGCTGTTGCTGGTACTATGGTGGCCAATAAATCTGGCTTAAACTTCCAGATGGTACGCACCATTCTTTCAGCATGGATTTTCACGCTACCTGCTACGATTTGTTTATCTGGTGGTCTGTTCTGGTTGTTCCTACAGTTTGTTTAAGATATTTGTTTGAAATAAAAACGCTGCAATTGCAGCGTTTTTTTATGCTCATGAAAATAGAGTCCTCTCCATAACTCTTTCCTAAATGGAGGGGGGTACAGCAGGTTTATCTTTTTAATTTACCCATGAGCTTTTTAAGCGGTAATTTATCGTTGGCAAAACCATACAATGCCGCAAAAGGTAGAGCAGTACGAGCTAAATAAGCCACACGCCATAAACCACCATGATTGGCACCTTTCATCATTAATTCTAAGGGATGACTCAATGGTGTTTCCGGGTTGGCAACCGATTCAGGATGACGCAAGTCATAAATCCATAATGCCGCCATAATTGCGTTGGTGGTTTCCGGACTAAACGACTCAACATCAAACAGGCTTGCGCCACTAAATGCGGCTTTCAATAACGGATTTTTAGTCACAGAATGGGTTGTAGTTGACGGTGCAATATTAATGCTGACCCGTTGCCCATAATGACGTGCCAAGGTCGCTCGCCATTGCTGAATTCGTTTAGCCAAGGCATAGTTTGGACCTTGTTCAACCACCAGACAGTCTGCGATCCCGTATTCCTGACCATTGTCAGAACTGATTAAGGTATTGAGATTTTGCTTGAAAAAGCGCTGGGCAGAAATGGTCGAAATCCCTTTACAGATCACCTGCTGGGTTTTGGAACGCTGCTGGAACTTCTCATTTGAAGCTTCTACCACTTCTTTAGGAATAGCATATACATCGGTCGGTGTACACATGAACATTAAACTGGTATCTGCCTTTTTCTCACTGACGTACTGCATAATACTGTCCATGGCCATGGATACGCGAACATGCTTTTCCCCATCTAAATAGGCAATTGCCGCAAGGTCAAGTTGATGCTCACTTTTAATCAGCCAATGTGCAATTTCTGGGGTTTGCGTCAGTAAATCGGCACCCAATTTTTCTTTAAGCGTCGCTGTGTGTGTGTCGTCGGCTAATTCTTCCACACAGGGTGCATACAGGGTGGCATTGCCTTGTTGTATGGTTTTTAAAATTCGCTCCCAAACTCGGCTATTGGGTAAATCTACTGCCACAATATTGGCTTTCCATTTGGACAACCAGGTAAGTGGACCCGCTTCAGAACCGGCACCGAATAAAACCATGGTTCGGTCAGACAGGTCGAACCATTCAGGATGTGCATGTGCTGCACGCAAGGCATCGGCATGGCTAGGTTCAATAATGCCATGATCTTGCCAGGTTTGAATCTGCTCCAGTAAAGCCGAACCTTGGAGTTTTTGACCTTTATATGGCACATACCATTCAGGTGCAGCATCGCTTTCACCTTTTAGTTGAACCGTATGCAGGTTTTTTGTCAGCACATCATTCATGATGTCTTTTAGCAAATAGCGCTGACCATCGCGGTAAAAGTCGAAACTATGATGGGCTTTGTGCAGGCCTTGCTTGGCGATGGTAATAGAATTGTTGATGGTCCGGATACCGTATTCAACCAAAGCCTTAAAATAGACAGGATAGTGCTTACGCCAGTTTTTTTCCGCAAGAGCATTCATTGACGATTTGTTGTCAACAATAGAAAGGGCTTCAGCAATAATTTCTTTCCCGGTTTGAGAAGTACTGGCTTTATTGCTGTTTGGATTAATAGGGAATTGAAGACCGTCTAATGAAGTGGACATGCAAAAAATCTCGTTTTTTCAATCATTAATATACAGATGTATACATTATCTATGCCAAATTACAGAAATGGGTGGCATTTAATGCCAAAATTGTATGAAATATCCAATAAAACACAGGGGCTTAAATTAAAAATCTCCCTATTAATAATGCGTTGATAAATTTAATCGGGCCGGTTTAGGGTTTTGGATAAAAATCTCAATCATTATCTTA
>JBLZXS010000043.1:0-3731 GCA_050285325.1 Acinetobacter sp. | reverse complement strand
GGTTACATACCGGTGATATTGCCAAAGTGGACAAAGACGGTTTTTGTTACATTTTAGATCGCAAGAAAGATATGGTAATTGTTTCTGGTTTCAATGTTTATCCCAATGAAATTGAAGCTATTCTGACCGAACACCCGGATGTGATTGAGGCAGCAGTTATTGGCATACCGGATCAACAAACCGGTGAAACCGTCAAAGCCTTTATTGCATCTAACAACCCGAACCTGTCGACAACAGATATTCTAAAACACTGTAAAGACAACTTGACTGCCTATAAGGTACCGAAATTCATAGAAATAATGAGCGAGTTACCTAAGTCGACCGTCGGGAAAATTTTGCGCGCCGAACTTCGTCAAATGGAACAGCAAAAATATAGCGCTTAGACGCCATTCATCAGTTCCCTTAAATCCAGCTCTAAAGCCCTATCTTCGGGGCTTTTCCTTTTGCAATAGCCATTTACCAAACTGCATCACAAAACTTTAATGTTTCCTCTATAGTCTTTTTAACAAAGCAATTCAGAGAATAATAATGTCAAAAAGAATCGCCGTTTTAGTCACCCATGACTTTGAAGATATAGAATACTCAGAACCCGTGCAAGCCTTTCGCGCTGCGCGTCATAGTGTCCTGAATATTGAAAATAGAGCAGGCAATATTGTCTACGGTAATAAGCGTAAATCTGCAGTGACTATCGACCAAAGTATTGATGATGTTTCAGTGCATGATTTTGATGCCTTACTCATTCCCGGAGGATATTCTCCCGAACAACTGCGTAGCGATGCTCGATTCGTCAATTTCGTACGCAACTTTGCCCATGCAAAAAAACCGATTATGAGTATTTGTCACGGTCCCCAGTTACTGATTGCTGCCAAAGTAGTGAAAGGTCGATTAATGACCACCATTAAGACGGTTGCTAAGGATCTTATTAATGCAGGCGCGGTATATTATGATGTGGGGGTGGTGAATGACAATAATCTGTATATTTCTTCCCGCTCACCTGAAGATTTACCCGCCTTTATTGAAGAAAGCCTGATGGTCTTGAGTCAATAAAAAAAGAGCCATCTGGCTCTTTTTTTATTGCAAAACTTAGCGACCCAATATGCTGCGTGCAACAATCTCTTTCATAATTTCATTGGTACCACCGTATATACGTTGAATACGGGCATCCACAAAGAAACGTGAAATTGGATATTCACTCATATAACCGTACCCACCAAACAGTTGTAATAAGTTATCGGCAATTTTCATTTGCATATCCGTTGCGAAACTTTTTAGTGCCGCAGCAGTTTCGACATCGAGTTTACCCTGCATATACAGTTCGACATTTTGGTTATAAAACGCAGCTGTTGCCAGTTCATCAATTTTCGCTTGTGCCAAAACAAAACGAGTATTCTGAAATTGGCTAATCGGCTGACCGAAAGCTTGACGTTCTTTTACATAAGCCACAGTGACATCAATTGAACCGCGAATCGCACCAATGGCTGTTGAAGCAATTGCCGTACGTTCACGTGGTAATTCTTGCATTAAATAGGCGAAGCCTTGACCCGGTTGACCCAGTAACTGATCTTTGGGTACTTTAATATTATCGAAGAACAATTCAGAGGTATCTTGTGAATGCAAACCTATTTTGTTCAGATTGGTGCCCTTTTTAAAACCTTCCAGATGCGTATCGAGTAGCAATAAAGACACGCCTTTGGCACGGGCTTGCGGATCAGTTTTTGCTGCCAGCACAACCAAATCGGCATGCTGACCATTTGAGATAAAAGTTTTAGAACCATTTAACAGGTAGTGATCATCCTGCAAAATGGCATTACTCCGCATAGCTTGCAAGTCTGAACCCGCTCCCGGTTCGGTCATTCCAATAGCACCGACTACTTCGCCAGAAACCATTTTCGGCAACCAGTATTGTTTTTGCTCTTCAGTCCCAATATGCAAAATATACGGCGCTGCAATTTCAGAATGACAGGAAATACCGGTAGATAATGCACTAAATCCTGCGCGTGCAGATTCTTCAACCAACATGAGTGAGTAATGGGTTGGAACGCCGTAACCGCCATATTCCTCAGGTACATCGACACACAAGAAACCATTTTCGCCCAATACATTCCAGACCGAACGCGGCATAATGCCTTCTTGCTCCCACTGTTCATAATGCGGTGCAACATGCTCATTCATAAAACGTTTAAAGTTATCGCGAAACAGTTCTAAATCAGCATCATAAGCCAACATATAGCATCCTTGTATCTGGTTGTTGTATTTATTCCTTCTCCATCCTATTCATTTTATGGAGATCTGTCATGTTCTATAGGCCTCATATTTTATGACTTTTGGGTCAATAAAAAAGGAAGCCGAAGCTTCCTTTTTAAGGTCAAAGAGAATTAAGCGTGCGGCTTAACTTCTTCTTCCATCATGTTATCAATTTCAGCTGGATTTGCTAATGCATAATCAAGCTTGTCTTTGTCTAATTGACCGACCCATTTTGCCACAACCAAAGTTGCCAATGAGTTACCAACCAAGTTAGTCAATGCACGCGCTTCTGACATGAAACGGTCAATACCGAGAATCAATGCCAGACCTGCAACCGGAATATGTCCTACCGCAGACAAGGTCGCAGCCATGACAATAAAGCCAGAACCTGTTACACCTGCCGCACCTTTAGAAGATATCAATAACACTACAAGTAATGTAATTTGATGTTCAACATCTAACGGCGTATTGGTTGCTTGGGCAATAAAGATTGCCGCCATGGTCAGGTAAATAGACGTACCATCCAGGTTAAATGAATAACCTGTTGGAATAACCAGACCCACCACTGACTTTTCCGCACCCGCAAGTTCAAGCTTCTTCAACATACGTGGCAATACTGATTCTGAAGATGATGTACCCAGTACAATCAACAGTTCTTCACGAATCAGGCGAATCATTTTCATGATGCTAAAGCCTGAGATACGTGCAATCGTCCCTAAAACAAGGAAAATAAACAGCAGACAGGTAATGTAGAAACAGATGATTAACTGGGCCAGCTGCGCAAGTGAACCAATACCGTATTTACCAATAGTAAATGCCATCGCACCAAACGCACCAATCGGCGCTAACTTCATAATCATGTTTACGATATTGAAGAATACATGGGCAATTTGGTCGACCAGTTTCAATACTGGTTTACCGGCATCACCAAGTTTATGCAGCGCAAAACCGAACAGAATAGCAAAAAGCAATACTTGTAGAATTTCACCTTCAGCAAATGCACCCACCACCGTATTCGGGATGATATTCATCAAGAAATCGAGGGTCGATTGCGATTGACCTGATTCTACATATTTAGAAATACCTGAGGTATCTAAAGATGCAGGATCAATGTTCATGCCTACACCCGGTTTAGCAACGTTAATTACCAGTAAACCGATGAGTAAGGCAATGGTTGATACAATTTCAAAGTAAAGTAAAGCAACGCCACCAGTTTTACCCACTGACTTCATGCTTTCCATACCAGCAATACCGCTGACCACTGTACAGAAGATTACTGGGGCGATGATCATTTTAATCAAACGAATAAAAGCATCACCTAAAGGTTTAAGTTGTTCACCTAAGCCTGGAACATATTGTTCTGCACCATTAATTATTTGCGTTCCGCTTGGCGAAAAATGACCAACCAGAATACCCGCAATAATGGCAACAATCACTTGAAAATACAGCGACTTATAAATTGGTTTTTTAGCCATGACATTACTTCA